>JAZRCL010000101.1:0-20206 GCA_045659745.1 Eubacteriales bacterium | reverse complement strand
CTTACCGAGGCTTACAGAATAGCTGAAAAGCACTATATCGAGGGCGGAAATAACAGAATAATCATGGCATCGGACGGCGACCTTAACGTTGGTATTAACTCGCAGGAGCAGCTGAAGAATTACATCTCCGAAAAGAGAGATCAGGGTGTTTATATTTCGGTGCTTGGCTTTGGCACGGGCAATTACCGTGACTCGAAAATGGAAGCGATAGCTGACAACGGCAACGGTGTTTACTACTATATTGACGGCGAGAGCGAGGCAGAGCGCGTGCTTGGCTCAGATCTGCTCGGTACGCTTTACACGGTAGCCGAGGACGTAAAGCTTCAGCTCACCTTTGACCCCGAATATATATCCGCGTATAGACTTATCGGCTACGAGAACAGAGTTCTTAACAATGAGGACTTTGAGGACGACACCAAGGACGCAGGCGAGGTCGGTGCAGGACATCAAGTCACCGTGTGCTACGAGATAAAGTTGTGCGAGGGTGTTTTGATAGAAACGGGCGAGCTTATGACGCTTGCCGTCAGATACAAAAAACCCGGTGAGACTATAAGCCGCCCCAATGATTACGCGATAGGAGGCTCTTGCGAGGAGGAGAGTGAGGATACAAAATTCCTTACCTACCTTATCGAGACATGTATGATACTCCACAAGAGTCAGTATATCGGAGAAAGAACTCTTACTGACGTGCTTGAGGATCTTAATGAGCTTGATCTCTCGGACTACCCCGAAAGAGAAGAGTTCAGAGAGCTTATCAGTAAGCTTGTAGAAGCATAATAAGATAAAAAATCCTTGCGGTTGTCCGCAAGGATTTTTTATTTGAGTTAGTCAAGCTCTTTTTTACCCGTGTAAAGCTCGTAGTATCTGCCGCCGAGCTCGAGGAGCTGATCGTGAGTTCCGCGCTCGATTATTTCGCCCGCCTCAAGCACCATAATGGCGTTGGAGTTGCGGACTGTTGAAAGTCGGTGCGCGATAACGAATGTGGTTCTGTCCTTCATAAGTCTGTCCATGCCGCGCTCGATATGACGCTCGGTTCTGGTATCTACCGAGCTTGTTGCCTCGTCAAGCACGAGAATGGGAGCTTTTGAGAGAGCCGCGCGGGCGATGTTGAGAAGCTGACGCTGACCCTGTGACAGATTTGCTCCGTCGCCCTCAAGAAGCGTGTTATAGCCGTCGGAAAGACGCATGATAAAGCTGTGCGCACTTGCCGTCTTTGCCGCTGCTATTACTTCCTCATCTGTTGCGTCAAGACGTCCGTAGCGGATGTTTTCCATAACCGTTCCCGTAAAGAGATGCGTGTCCTGAAGCACCATTGCGATATTGGAGCGGAGGACGTCGCGCTTAATGTCCTTGATGTTGACACCGTCAATGGTGATAGTGCCGTCGGTGATGTCGTAGAAGCGGGAGAGCAGGTTTGTGACGGTTGTCTTGCCTGCGCCCGTTGAGCCTACGAATGCTATCTTTTGACCCGCCTTTGCGTAGAGCGAGAGGTTTTTGAGGATTACCTTGTCGGGATTGTAGCCAAAGGTGACGTTTTTGAACACTACCTCGCCCTTCATGTCGGGCATTATTATCGCATCGTCGCCGTCGGGCATTTCGGGAAGCTCATCCATAACCGCGAACACGCGCTCCGCACCTGCTAAGGCAGAGAAGATGGTCGCAGTCTGCTGGGAGATGTTGTTTATGGGCATGCTGAACTGTCTGGAATATTGCGCAAAAAGCTGAAGCGCGCCGGGGTCAAGCTTGCCCATACACATCAGGATTCCGCCCACGCCTATGGTGACGGAGTAGCTTATCTGACCTGTGTTGCCCATAATGGGACCCATAATACCGCCGAAAAATTGGGACTTGAACTGCTTGTCGCGGAGATCCTCGTTGAGGAGCTGGAACTCCTCAATGCAGGTTGATTCGTGGTTAAATACCTTTATGACCTTCTGTCCTGCAACGGTCTCCTCGATATAGCCGTTAGCCGCGCCGAGCGCCGCCTGCTGACCTGAATAATATTTTCTGGATGCCTTGGCTATCGCCTGACCGCCGAAGAAGAATATCGGGATAAAGCAGACTGTGATAAGTGTCAGCCAGACATTCGTGGTCACCATGAATACAAACGTTCCGATAAGAGAGATGACACCTGAAACGATGCTTGTCAGCGAGTTGTTGAGCATGACGTCGATATTATCAACGTCGTTTGTAAATCGTGACATAATCTCGCCTGTGGGGTGCGTGTCAAAATAACGGACGGGGAGCTTCTGAAGCTTGCGGAAAAGGTCGTTTCTTATTTTTTCAACAGAGCTTTGGGATATTTTGAGCATTATTCTCGCCTGAAGGTAGTTGGTCGCAATACCTATAAGATAAATAGAGACGAGAAGAATGAGAGCCGCCGCGATATAAGCCATTATATCCGAGGCAGTTGTATTCTGAACTAATCTTTCAATAAGCGGGCTTGCGAATCCGCGGAACCATTGTATTGCGTTATCCGCAAAAACATAAAGCGCGCCCTGACTTGCAGAGTCGGCATTTGACTCTCCAACGTAGTCGAAAAGGTGGTTGATAATAGGTCTTGTCATATATCCGCCGATAAGAGACGTGAGCGTATTCGTTATCATAAACAGGAATACGACAAGCAAAAGTATTTTGTATTTTCCGATATAAGAGAGTATGCGCTTGACCGTGGGTCCTATCTTTTTGGGCTTGCCGCCCATTCCTCTGGGGCCGGGGCCTCTGCCGGGACCGCCGGGGCCGGGTCTACCGGGGCCACCCATGCCTTTGGGACCGGAGGCGGTACTGTTATACTGCTTTCTGAGTTCTTCAAGATTTCTTGCCATATCTTACGCCTCCTTTCTATCGTTCTGGGAGAAGTAGATCTCCTGATACTCGGTGTTGCTCTCAAGCAGCTCCGCGTGAGTACCGACGCCGGTTATTCTGCCGTCGTCCATAACGATTATTTTGTCTGCGTCCATGACAGAGGAAATTCTCTGCGCAATGATTATCTTTGTTGAGCCTGCAAGCTCCTCGCGGAATGCGCGTCTAATCTGTTGTTCGGTTGCCGTATCGACTGCCGAGGTTGAGTCGTCAAGCACGAGTATCTTGGGCTTTTTCAGAAGCGCGCGGGCAATACAAAGCCTCTGCTTCTGTCCACCTGAGACGTTGACGCCGCCCTGACCAAGCTCGGTCTCGTAGCCGAGGGTAAAGTTTTTGACGAATTTATCCGCCTGCGCATGCTCTGCGGCGGTGAAAAGCTCCTCGTCGGTGGCGTTCTCGTCACCCCAGCGGAGATTTTCTTCAATAGTTCCCGCAAAGAGTACGTTCTTCTGCAGCACCATTCCCACGCCCTCACGGAGATTGTAAAGGGTGTAGTCCTTTACATTTCTGCCGTCGACAAGCACCTCGCCCGAGTCCACGTCGTAAAGACGGGCAATCATGGAGACGAGAGTTGTTTTTCCGCAGCCTGTTGAACCGATGATGCCGACGGTCGAGCCTGCGTCTATGGTGAGATTTATATTGTCAAGGACTGCGTCCTCACTGTTTTTGTAGTAGCGGAAGGTGACATCGCGGAACTCTATCTGTCCGTTTGTGACAGTAGCGTTCTCATCGGAAGAATCAGTGTTCTTGATATCCACTTCCTCTTCAAGCACCTCCTGTATTCTCTTTGCGGAGGCAAGTGCTCTTGAGGACATCATAAGCATTACCGTCACCATCATAAGAGAGAACAGGATCTGGGAAACGTAGAGTATAAATGACGAGAGATTACCAACGTTGAACGCACCCGGAATACCCATATTGTTTATTGCGAGCTGGCTTCCGAACCAGATGACCGAAACGGTTGCCACGTTCATAAATATAGTCATTACGGGGGACATGAAGATCATGACCTTCATAGCCGACATGCCCGAATTTTTGAGGTCTGCGTTTGCTGCGGAGAATTTTTCGTTCTCGGTTTCCTCGCGCACGAAGGACTTAACGACACGGACGTTTGTGATGTTTTCCTGCACTGTGGAGTTAAGCTTATCTATCTTCTTCTGCATGATACCAAAGCGGGGAAAGCCGGTTTTGACTATGAGAAGTATAAAGAAAAGCATCACGGGGATGATTATTGCCAGCACGACCGAGAGGGAGGGGGAGAGACGTATAGCCATAATCAGCGCGCCGATAAGCATTCCGGGGGAGCGGAGCATCATACGGAGCATCATGTTGACGAAGTTCTGCACCTGTGTGACGTCGTTTGTAAGTCTTGTGACGAGCGAGCCTGTGGAGAATTTGTCGATATTTGCAAAGCTAAAGGCTTGCACCTTGCGATAGACGTCGTTGCGGACGTCTGCGGCAAAGTTGACCGATGCCTTTGCGCCGAAATATGAGCCGCCCACGCCGCCAAGCATCATCATAAGAGCGACGGCTATCATTGCGCCCATAGTGCCAAGGCTATATGCTTCAGTCAGTCTGCCGTCGGAATGAGCCTGAATAATGTTTCCTAAAAACAGCGGCATAAGTATTTCGCCGATGACCTCGACTATCATACATAGCGGGCCGAGTATAAAATAAAGTGTGTACGGTTTAACGTACTTGAGCCATTTTTTCAAGGTAAAGTTTCCTTTCTGTGAGTATTGCGGATGTGTTTAGTTATCACACGGGGTATCTATTGAACGGAGGTTGCAGTTTGCCTTTTCCAGAAGCGCGATAAGCGTGGAAAATTCCTCGTCAGTGAAGTTACAAAACATAGTATTGTCAACGTAATCGAAAAATTCTCGCGTATCGGTGATTTCCTTACGTCCTTTTTGCGTTATGCTTATTGCGTTCTGGCGAGTATCGCCGTCAGCTCCGCGCGTGCGTTCGATATAGCCTTCGGCTTCGAGCTTTTTAAGCGTGACTGCGACTGCCGCGGGGCTTATGTCAAAATGCTCGGCAATCTCTTTTTGAGAGGGGATATTGTCGTATTTTGATATATGCATAAGCATACGGTGCTGTGAGCGGTGAAGCTCGGTCATTGTAGTTCTACGCTCAATTATTCTCTTGTGAGTGTGATTGGTTTGAATGAGTAGGTGGATAGCTTGGCGTGGAGTGGTTATCTCGGTGCTGTTGTCGCAAGCCTTTTCCATTTTATATAGCTCCTTTCGTAATATCTCTAATGTTGAGTTAATAAAATTAACATTTTAATAATTAACACGTTAACTGTTTTTTATTATAGCACTGTATATAGATGTTGTCAAGTGAAAGTTGTGTGAATTTTTTTGTTTGTGATACTTTTTGGCAACAGCCCCAAAAAGTATCAAAAAAACGCCGCTTAAGAGGGAAGAGTGTCCTAATTTCTCTCCCGAGAAATCTGTTTTCGCAAACGAAAACAACGGCGGACCCTCTCCCCATCTTAAGAATCTCCCCACTCCGCGAGTTTGCAGGCAAACTCGAAAAACGGTGAGGTAATAGAATATCCGTCTTAACCGCAATAAACGGTGACAGAGTAGGCGTTTGCGTGGGTGGGTTTCAAAAGGGCGGGAGGAATCGCAACCTCCCGCCCTTTGCGGCGTTTTGGTGACTTTGTCGCTGATGACAAAGTCACATATAAATAACCATTCCCACAAACTCAATCAAAACCAGATGAGCTGGGTAAAATATGTAAAAGAAATACTTCATTTTAAGCCGTCCGCGCTTGCCTGAATACAAGAGCAAAAACGGGATTGCCAACAGGGCAAATATCTGTATTCCTCCGCGCTCAACTGCGAGAGGGATTAAGCCTATAGCCGCCATTAGCACGTGAATTGGGATTTTATCAAGCACTTGAAAAGCCCTTGCCGACGAGTTCTTAGGGGTATGTAATATTGCCGCAAAGACGGGAAATATGCACCCGAAGAACCCATAATCAATGTCTAAAATTATGTTGAGAATCCACGTTGCGCATAGCGCCGCCACAAAGGGAAGAAATGAGAGTATCTTTTTTATGGGTGACGCGTCAGAGAAAAGCGTGTTTTTGAAAAGCTGCAGGGCGTAAATGTTAAGTATGGAGAGAGAAAACGTGACAAAAATACACATTTCCAGACTTCCGCCGTAGAAATAAAACACAGTCTGACAGACAACTCCGCACAAAAACAGAGAGAGAAAATACCTCAGCTTATTTTTCGTGTATCTGCATCCCTCGGCAATAAGAAACGCAAATATTGGAAAAGCAATTCTGCCAAGTATTCGTAATAGAATTATTTCGGGAAACAGTATCATTCCTATATGGTCGCATACCATAAATACCGCGCCTATAAGCTTGAGCATATTTCCACTCAGAAAAGATGGTTTTGAAAGTGTCATTTTTATCCTCGTATATCAAAAGTCGGGGGTATATATCGCGCTTGCCGACGAAGCATTCTGAAAATATCCCTCAAACCCCAGCTCTTGCGCCTTTTTCAGCACGCTGTTGTATTCAAAGGACGTTATTTTCCGAGAAAGGTTTTTGTAGGACTTATCGGGGTGGCACTGAATGTAAAAATCGGGCGTATACTGACTCATAAGGCTGAGTACCACGTTTTGTACGCCAACTTGCTCTGCAAGACTGGTGAGCAGCCCTATTGAGTCGAGTCGGCAGTCGGGGAGAACGAGATGCCGCACTATAACTCCTGACAAAAGTCTGCCGTTATTATCAAATTTCGGCGTGCCGACCTGCGAGAGCATTTCCTTTATTGCGTCTATTGCAACGGGGAAATAGTCGCTTGCGTGCGAATATTTGCCCGAAAGCTCGCCTGAGAAATATTTGAGGTCGGGCATATAGACATCAACAAGTCCACCCAGTGTTTTGAGCGTTTCGACTTTTTCATATCCACTGCTATTCCAAACAATAGGGATATTAAGCTGCGGCTTGACCGCTTCGAGAATTTGCGCAAGCTTATCTGTGTAATGCGTGGGAGTCACAAATTCTATACAAGACGCGCCTTGCTCGGCGAGTGAGAAAATTTCCTTTTTTAACTGTTCAATTGAGAATTTTTCGCCGCACACACCTTGACTTATTTTGCAATTCTGACAATAGACGCAGTGCAGATTGCACCCCGAGAAGAATACTGTTCCCGCGCCTGCGCCACCGCAGATGCAGGGCTCTTCCCACTGATGAAGCATAATTTTTGAAACGTAAATATCGGCGGGGACGCCGCAAAAGCCACGAGCTTTCTCGCGGTCAACAAGACAGTTTTTAGGACACAAACTGCAGGCCTTCACAATATCCCCCCTTTCACTGGATTATTTCCATTATACAGCAAACGCTCCGTAATTTCAATATAAAATTATTATAAATTTATATTTACATAATCCGAAAGATGTGCTATAATAGGCTGATATCAATTTTTAAGTAAAAAGCAAAAGGAGAATATAAAATGACTTGGGAAGAATTTTGGAGCACGGTACTATTTCCGAAAATAGTAGAGGTGTCATGGAGACTTGTGGCGGCGGCGATTCTTTTGATCGTGGGCAGTTTGCTTGCCAAATTTATTATAAAGAAAGTTAAGCACGGACGTGTTTTTGCCAGAATGGATGAAACCGTTCATGGATTTTTCGTTGCGTTTGTAAAGATATCCGTGTACGTAATACTTGCAGTGCTGATAGTTGCGGCGCTTGGAGTAAATATGGCGTCAATAGTTGCGGCGATAGGAAGTGTTGGTCTTGCTATTTCTCTTGCGGTGCAGGGCACGCTTGCGAATCTTGCGTCGGGAATTATGCTGCTGGTTTTCCGCCCATTCAAGGAGGGCGATTACATTGAGTCCGAGGGCGTTGGCGGAACTGTGACCGAGCTTGGAATATTCTATACCACGCTTTGCACCCCCGACAACAAAAAGGTAGTTATACCTAACGGAAACGTAGCATCAAACGTGCTTACCAACTACTCTGCGAAATCTACCAGACGCCTTGAAATAGCTCTTGATATGGCGTACGGAACGGATCTTGACTTAGCAAAGACAATAGTCAGAGGAGTTCTTGAAAGACACGAGGGCATTCTTGACGACCCCGCCCCTTTTATCAGAATGACGGAGATGGGGGATCACGGTATAATCTTCAAGGTCAGAGTATGGTGCAAGACCGAGGATTATTGGACTCTGAATTTCAATCTGCTTGAGGACTTCTACAGCAGTCTTGAAAAAGAGGGAATTCGCGTTCCTTATCAGCAGATGGATATTCACATTAAAAAGGACGATTAATAATGGAAAATTACAAGAGCATCAGTCTTGACAAAACTGCAGCCGAGCTTGTCTGTGTTATGGGAGAGCAAAGACTTGAGGGTTTTGTTGCAGAGCTCAAAAGAAAGAATCTTACACTTGCGACAGCGGAGTCCTGTACAGGAGGACTTGTAGGCAAGCTTCTGACCGACGTATCGGGTGTGTCTGCGGTATATCTTGGCGGCGTTATAAGCTACACCAATGAAATAAAGATAAATATTCTCGGCGTGTCGGAGCATACTATAAAGGAGTATACCGAGGTCAGTGCGGAAACTGCTACCCAGATGGCACAGGGTGTCAGGGAGAAATTTTCGTCTGACATAGGCGTGTCCGTGACGGGAGTTGCGGGGCCGGAGGGCGGCACGGATGCTAATCCTGTCGGCACGGTATATATAGCGGTAGCCACTGAAAAGGAGACCCGCGCTCTGCGTCTTTCGCTTGACGCTGAGCTGGGCAGAGCAAAAATCCGTAGAACTGCGGCACATATAATTTTTGCAATGATAGAAAAAGTGATATAATAGTTTGGGGTATCGCATAAAAGTCCCAAGTAAATTACATATTTTGATAATTTTTTTGAAAAAGCTCTTGATTTAATCATAAAAATATATTAAAATATACTGGTTGAGCAATTTTTACATATTGAAAGGTTAACACAATGGCAAAGTTTAAGAAAATAGGTATTCTTACCTCGGGCGGTGATGCACCCGGTATGAACGCGGCTATCAGAGCTGCGGCAAGAAAGGCAATGTCAGAGGGTATTGAGGTCGTAGGTATTCAAGAGGGATATAACGGACTTATACACGGTTATCTTACAAACCTTGACACCCGCGAGGTATCCAATATAATTACAACAGGTGGAACGATACTTTATTCCTCCCGCTGTCCCGAGTTCAAGACTGAGGAGGGTATGGCAAAGGCAATAAAGACCTGCCGCGAAAATGATATCGACGCAGTAGTCGCGCTCGGTGGCGACGGTACGTTCAGAGGAGCTACTGCGCTTACAAACAACGGCATTCCCTCGATAGGAATACCCTGTACAATAGATAATGATATTACTGCAACGGAATACACCATAGGCTTCGATACGGCGATGAACACAGTCCTCGAACTTGTGGACAGCTTGCGCGAAACCTGCGAATCTCATGCAAGATGCAACGTTGTTGAGGTTATGGGCCGTGACTGCGGAATGATCGCGCTTTACGCGGGTATTTCTGCGGGCGCGATGGCAATTGCTATTCCCGAGGTGGATTTTGATGAAGATTACGCTATAGCAAAGCTCAAGGGTGCAAGAGCAAACGGCAAGAGAGGTCTTGTCTGCGTATTTAGCGAGGGAATGTCTAAAAAGCATGGCGAAGGCTTCAGCGAAAGATTTGTGGAAAAGCTTAAGGCGAACAGTGATATTGACACAAGATTTGCGCGTCTCGGACACGTTGTCCGTGGCGGATCGCCTACACTCCGTGACCGTCTTACTGCAACTCAGATGGGTGCAAATGCGGTTTCCTGCTTGCTTGAAGGCAAGAGCAACGTGGTTATGTGTGTGCGTCAGGGACGTATCGTGAACGTTGATATCAATTATGCACTTATGCTTGACCGCATGTATAAGGGCGAGCTTGAGGATGGCGATCTCCGCCGCTTCAGCCCCGATGCTATTGCAGATATGAAGTCGCTTTGCGCGTATAGACAGGCAAAGATGGAAAGACTTTACCGTATGTCCTACGATATTTGCGACTAATGAGCGCAAGCGCAGGAGAGAATAAAAAGGAAAAAGTACAAAAAGACAGGGGAAACTAAATTAAGGTTTCCCCTGATTACTGATTATTGGTTGAGGAAAAAACGTGGCAGATTTTAGAAACGAAATTGAAAGAAGACGAACGTTTGCGATAATATCGCACCCTGACGCAGGTAAGACTACGCTGACCGAAAAGTTCTTGCTTTACGGTGGCGCTATTCAGTCTGCGGGTTCGGTAAAGGGCAAGCAGGGAGATAAGCACGCGGTATCCGACTGGATGGAGCTTGAAAAGCAGAGAGGAATCTCCGTGACATCGTCTGTAATGCAGTTTGAATATGAAGGATACTGTATAAATATCCTTGATACCCCCGGACACCAGGACTTCTCTGAGGATACCTACCGTACTCTTATGGCGGCGGACTCGGTCGTAATGGTAATCGACGCGGCAAAGGGTATCGAGCCCCAGACGCGTAAGCTTTTTCACGTCGTAGCGGCGAGAAATATTCCGATATTTACATTTATAAATAAGCTGGACCGCGAGGCGCAGGATCCGTTTGATCTTATGGACGAGCTTGAGACCGAGTTCGGCATAGGAACATATCCTATGAACTGGCCTATCTCCTGCGGACAGACGTTCAAGGGTGTTTACGATCGCGAGAAAAAGGCGATTTTAACGTTCGATAACTTCCATGGTGGCAGAGAAAGACTCCGCGCTATTGAGTGCGATATTACTGACACGGACAAGCTTGACAGTCTTATAGGAGACGACTTACGCGAAACTCTCGTTGAGCACGTTGAACTTCTTGACGGCGCTTGCTTCGACTTCGATCTTGAAAAGGTTCGTTGCGGCAAGCTCTCGCCCGTATTCTTTGGCTCAGCACTCAACAACTTCGGCATTGAGCCCTTCCTTGAGAGCTTCCTGAAGATGACTACACCCCCGCTTGCAAGAGAAGCGGTCGAGGGTGAGGTCAGCCCGTTTGACGAGAAATTCTCCGCGTTCGTATTCAAAATTCAGGCGAATATGAACAAGGCGCACAGAGACAGAATTGCGTTTATGCGTATCTGTTCGGGTAAGTTTGAGCGTGGAAAAGAATATATGCATATGCGACAGGGCAAGATGATAAAGCTCTCCCAGCCTCAGCAGATGATGGCGCAGGAGAGAGCGGTTATTGACGAAGCCTATGCGGGAGATATTATCGGTGTGTTTGACCCAGGCATTTTCTCCATAGGCGACACCATTGCGGATCCCTCGCTTAAGGTAAAATTCAAGGGAATACCCACGTTTGCTCCTGAGCATTTTGCGGTAATTGAGCAGATAGACTCCATGAAGCGTAAGCAGTTCCAGAAGGGAATGGAGCAGATAGCCGAGGAGGGCGCGATACAGATATTCTTCATTCCCGATGCGGGTATGGAGAGAGTTATCGTTGGAGTTGTCGGTATGCTTCAGTTTGATGTTCTGAAATTCAGAATGCAGAGCGAATATGGCGTTGGATATTCGAGAATGGACTTGCCCCACGAGCAGATACGATACGTGGAGAAATCTCCCGTTGAGATATCAAAGCTTCGCTTTGCGGGAGATACCAGACACGTCCGTGACGTAAGAGGAAATGATCTCTTGATATTCCCCGGCACGTGGTCGATAAACTTTGCGCTTGAAAATAACCAGGGGCTTGAGCTTTCGGAGTTCAAGCGTTGGTAAAAAAAAGCTGCCTCAAATTGAGGCAGCTTTTTTATTTATCAGCTTAAGACAAAGAGTTCTTAAGGTCTATGTAAAGCTGTTCGTTGTCAAACGAGAGCATTCCCGCATATTCAAGGATCTCTTCCATTGTCATTTCGGGGTTCTCATCAACGTATGTGAAGAGCTTAAGATATGCATCCTTTGCCACGTCAAAGCCGTCTGTGTTCGCCATCTCGTAGAGCTGAAGAACGGAAATAGCAGATACGCTGTAGGAAACGTAGTAGCAGGGAGAGGTAATAGTCATACCGTGCTGCCAGTAGCCATCAATAGAATCCTCAACACCGTAATCTATACAAATACTGGTGTAAAGAAGGTTGAATTCGTCGGGAGTGATCTCGCCGTCCTCCATAATAATATCGGCATTAGTGCCCTCATACTGATTGAGGTATATCGCCTGCTCGAAGGAATCAATGGTCATACCTGCCATTACAACGTAGAGCATATTCACCAGAGAATAGCTCTGGATAAGTGTGTGCTCTATCTCGGACAGATCTGCATTCTGCTCAAGGTAGCAGAGGTAAAGAAGCTCATTACCCTGAGAGTGCATTTCAAGAAGGTCGTAGGACTGCGAGAAGTTGCTGTTCTCCTCGGCAACGTCGGCGCTGTAAATTTCATTCATAAAGTGACCGAACTCGTGAATTACAGTAAATGCGCTGTCGTAACCGTGTCCAAAATACGCAATGGGAAGATCTGCCGAATAAATAGTGGTGACAAACGCGCCTGCGTACTGGCCTCTGAACATGTTGCCGTCACCCATAAGCTTGTTGAACTCGTCGGAGAAGGTGATGTTCTTGTCGGGGTTAGAGGTGAACGCGAGGAGGTCTATGTAATCATTTACCTGGGTGTTGCCTTCAAGATTTTCAAAGAAGGGGTGGGAGGTGTGGCTCTGGTATCTTTCAAACTCCTCATCGGTGTATCCTGTAAGATTTCTGTATACCTTGTAAATCTTGTTGAACACAGGGGACATATAGGTCTTTACATACTCTGAGAGATTTGCTGCATCCTGATAGGAATAATCTCTGCCGTAAACGTTCTCATAAGCGTACTCAAGATAGTTTTCATAGCCCATCAGCTCTGCCATTTTGTTGTTGTTTTCAACGAACTCGGCATAGAGGGTGGGAAGCTTTTCTCTCTTCTCAGAGCCGGAAAGCGCCAAAAATTCACTTTCAATGGCGTTGTTTCTTTCCTTAAGAGCCGTATATTCGGGGTTGGATATTGCGTCGGAGTCAAAGAGGAATGCGTTGATCTCTTCCTCCGTCATACCGTAGTAATAGAAATCACGGTAGCAGGAATCATAGAAGGGACGGGAAAGGGTATAGAACTTAGCTATAACCGCGGTCTGATAGTCCATCATATATGCGTGAGTTTCCTCGAGCTCAGAGTTCTGCATGTCGCAGTAATAAGCGATCTCAGCAAGCTGCTTCTGAGCAATGACATTCTCAACGAGCTCATAAAGCTCTGTGTGAACTGCGTCAACCGCCGCATATTCCTCTGCAAGCGCGCCTTCCTCTGCATAACCGTGAAGAGCGGGATCGTATTTGTCGGCAGCATCTATGAGAGCCTTGACCTCTTCATATTTTGCATCGATTTCAGCCTCGTCTTCCTTGGTGAAGCTGAACGTGAGGGTTTCCTTGTGCTTGTTGTTGGACTCGCCCCACTTGCAGCTTACGCAGCCCTCGTTTGTGCAGCGTATAACTCTGGAGGGCTCGGACGGAGCGTCCTCATAATTGTGACCCAGTGCCTCAACGTTGGTGAAATCTATCTTGCCGCACGTGGTGCATTTGTAGTCAATCGAGCCGGGACGTGTACAGTTGGGCTTGATCTCCATGGTCACCTTCATATTGTGTCCAAGAGCCTCAAGAGGTGTTTCCTGCTTTTCTCCGCAGGAGCAGACCTTTACCTCAACTCCCTCGGTAAGACATCCCGCAGGGGTGGAATCGGCTTCGGAAAGCACGAACTCGTGAACGTGTGGTGCTTCGCTGGGTTCTTCATTATTGCCGGTATTACAGCTTGCCAGCGAGAACACGAAAATCAAAACTAATAAAAGCGCAATTATTTTTTTCATAGCGTTTCTCCTTTGCTACAAATTTTAGTATAGAGGTATTGTATCATAGAAGGAATAAGAATTCAAGGCTTTTTGCAATCTTAGAAGTGGAAAGTTGCATTTTTTGGCGATATTACCAAAATACATAGCAATTTTTGACAATTTTGACGAAGAGGTTTGCACTCATAAAAGCAAAACACGGCATATCTCCTTTGGGAATATGCCGTGTTTTTCAAAAAACAGGAATCAATACGCAATAGTCGTCATCAGCGAGTATTCGGGCTGGGAGACGTCAAGACGGGAAGCCTGTACCACGATAGGTCTGTCGCTCTCGACCAGAATCGCATAAGGCTTTTCCTTGGGGATTGAGACTCCGTCTGCATTTTTGATTTTATCAAGACGGATATGGTGTGTGCGCTCGTGCGCGCATTCCGCCTCGAAATTACGAAGAGGCTCTGCATCCTCAAAGAAGACCGTAAGCTTTATTTTTGCCGTTTCACCCGAGAGATTGAGCACGCAAACAGCCTCGTGGCTGACGTAATCACCTTTTGTGGTGCTGCTCATAAATCCGTCGGGGATAAGCCAAGTATTTTTTCCGTACATAAGATATACCTCACATAAATTGTTTTACACATAAAGTATACCACGAGTTCATCTCCCCGTCAAGAGTGTTTATTTGCCAAATGCGAGAGATGCGGTGTAAAGACCGTAATTCTTCTCACCGATGGATACGCTTGCCCACTGCTCAACAGTGCCCTCAAACCTTATCATTTTGAGATTGTCGCAGCCGTAAAGTGCCATGTTGTTTATTGTAGTTATTGTGTCAGGGAGAAGGAGAGAGGTCGCCGCCTTTGCCGCGGGATACGCGATGAGAGTCGTCTGAGAAATGTCAAACAAGACACCGTCAACGTCTCGATAATGTGCATTTTTCTCGTCAACGGCTATGTGGACAAGATTCTTGCAATCAGCAAACGCCATATCACCTATAGAGTAAACTGTGGAGGATATTTGAACGACGGTGATGTTGGAATTGCCCTTGAATGCGCTCGCATCAATGGTGGTGACGACGTCACCCTCGGGACTCTTTTCGGGAATGACGATATAAAGGTCGTCAATGTCGCCTATACCAACCACCGAGCATGTGCCGTTTCCATACGATTTATACTCAAGGGATGGTGCAGGTTCTGTGGGCACTTCTGTGGGTTCCTCGGTCGGTTGCTCTGTGGGAGTGGTGGAGGGTGATTCGGTGGGTGTTTCGCTTGAGTTTTGGGTGGGAAGCTCACCAGAGCTATTATCAGATGGAGTCTCGCCTTCAAGATATGTAGGCGTCTCAAGAGTATTTGTGGGTTGTTCGTTCTTTACCTTGGTCTTAGCGCAAGCACTCATTGACAAAATAAGTATCAATGCAAGCATGCCTGCAATCGTGGCGGTAAGAGTGTGTTTTTTCATTTTTTTAACGTCCTTTCGTTTTTATCGGTGAACCAATTATATCAAGATGTATGCATACAGTCAATAAAAACTCATTGACATAAAAATCCCTTTGTACACAAAGAAAAACCCCCTGCGAGCAAATACGAGCCGCTTTGATTGCACCTGCCTGTTTTCGACGCAAAAAAGTTTTCGACAAAATACAAAATTGACCTCGGATATATTGTCGGAGCTGGCAAAGGTTGTGTTGTGTAAAAAAAGAGGTCGCCGTGCGGCAACCTCTTTTTATTTTAAGTTAAGAAAAAATTCTTTCAAACAACAGCTTGAAGCCGTCTATAAGTCCGTTTGCGGCGAGCGTCTTTTCAAAAATATATTCAAGCAGAATTTTAAGGCTTATGACTATAAGTACAATTCCGCCCGCGCGCTCTGCGAGGTGCTGGAATTTTGCTCCGAATACTGCACCGATCTTAACACCTATTACGCACATAATAAACGTAATAACTCCTATAAGTGCTATTGCCAAAACAATGTTGGTGTCCTCAAGCATAGAGAAGCTGACACCTACCGCCAACGCGTCAATACTCGTGGCGATTGCCAGAGGGAACATTGCCTTAAATGTGAAATCCGCATCCGTACATTCCTCGCATCCAAAGGACTCGCGGATCATATTTATGCCTATTATGAGTAATAGCGCGAATGCTACGAGCGGGGCGACGTTTGATATAAGAGACGAGAAGGTTCTTCCCAAAAAATAGCCCAAAAGGGGCATTATAGCCTGAAATCCACCGAAATAAAGACCGACGGTGACGGTGTTTTTGAAGGTTGCTCTGCCCGCCGAGAGACCTTTACAGATAGAAATCGCAAAGGCGTCCATCGCGAGCGCGAGAGCCGTTATAAAAAGTTCGGTTATTCCCATTATAATCCTCTGAAATTAGTTTTTGAAATATTTTATTTGCCAAAGGGCTCGCAGTTGAACTCAAATACTTTGGCAAGGGAAGAGTACAGTTCCTTTGAGTAAGGCAGGATAAGCAATGGCTCGCCGTGGATATACTGTGAGCCCTCCTGCTCCTCTTTGGAGAGAACATACTCGGATATATAAATATATTTTTTCGAATCGGGGGAAATGTCTGCGCGAATTACCCGCTTGTCAATATAGACGGGCTTTTGAAATAGGGCGCTTTCGTTTATAAACAAGCCACATTCGACGGGTGATATCCGCACATCCTTTATAATGCCCATAAAGTGATGAACAGTGATAAAATTTTTCTCAAGGAGTATTCTTTTGTTCTGTATCATTGTGGACGTCGCAGCAATAAACAGGGCTACCGACAGAGGAATAAGAAAGGCGTATGACATAGCAATAGATACTATAAGCAATACCGATGCCGCCAAAGCAAAAGTCGATGCGGTTATTATAAGTCCCAAGTTAAAGGGAAGAATTACTTTTTTCTCGCTCTGCATTTTTTCACCCCCTGAGATTACGTTCATATAATGATATCACTAAACTTTGGTTTTGTCAACACGCCAGCGCCAAAAAAACACGCGAGATATATCGTCAACTCATTGACAATTCAATATATATATGGTAAAATATAAGTGTAAATAAGTATTTTCACGTATTGGGAGGGTAACTTGTATGTCAAAAACAATAATCACCATAAGCCGTGAATTCGGAAGCGGAGGCAGAAGCATAGGCCGTGCGGTCGCAGAAAAACTTGGATATAAGTTTTATGATCAGGAGATCATTATGCAGGTCGCCGAGCAGAGCGGACTTTCCAAGGAGATAGTTGAAAAATACGACGAGTATGCAACTCACAAAAACAGCTTTTTGTACTCTATTGCTGTTAACGCGGGAGGCGATGCGTACGGTGGACTTTCCTTTGCAAATCAAGTGCAGATAGCGCAGTCAAACGTTATCAAGTCGATTGCGGAGGAGGGCAACTGCGTTATCGTAGGACGCGGAGCTGACTACATACTCCGTGACAGAGAGGACTGTTTGCACGTTTTTATCCGCGCAGACATCAAGAGCCGCGCCGAGAGAGTTGTAAAGCTTTACGGCGAGACAGATAAAAAGATTGAGGACAGACTTAGAGACAAGGACACAAAGAGAAGAGTGTTCTACCGCTCGTTCACGATGCGCGACTGGGGTCTTTGCGAGAACTACGACATTTCTCTCGACTCAGCAAAAATAGGTATTGACAAGTGTGTTGACATAATTGTAGATATAGCCAAGGGATAAAATGAAATAAATAAGTTTGGACGGTGTTTTTTGTGAACATCGTCCAAAATTTTGCTTTTTGCAGAATTTTGTTGACAACAAAGGGGTACGGTGATATAATTGATGTATATTTTTATTTGATTAGAGAATATCTAAAGCAAAAATCTTAAACACGGAGACACGGTTATGAAACTCAAAAAGCTTATTTCACTCACACTTGTTCTTTGTATGGTGGCAAGCATGACACTTGTTTTTGCGTCCTGCGATCAGACAAAGGACGATGGAAAATATACAGTAGGAATTTGTCAGCTTGTTCAGCATCCTGCTCTTGATGCGGCAACACAGGGCTTTAAGGATGCTATAGTTGCAGAGCTTGGCGCAGAGAACGTTGAGTTTATTGAAAACAATGCAAACGGAGAACCCTCCGTCTGCACGACAATAGTAAACGACCTCGTAAATAAGAAGGTCGATCTCATTCTCGGAAACGCTACTGCGGCACTTCAGGCGGCAGTTAACGGCACATCCGACATTCCCGTTCTTGGAACCTCCATCACCGACTATATGACGGCTCTCCAGCTTGATTCCTTCAACGGAACTATTGGCGGCAACGTATCGGGAACTACCGACCTTGCTCCCCTTGACAAGCAGGCAGATATTATTCTTGAGCTCTTCCCTGAGACTGAGAAGGTTGGACTTCTTTACTGCGCGTCTGAGCCTAACTCCGAGTATCAGGTATCCGTAGTTAAGGAATACCTTGAGGGCAAGAATATTGAGTGCCAGAAGTTCGGTTATACGGACGCTACCGAAATGGGCTCTGTTTCCGCAGCGGCTGCGGCATGGGCAGACGTTCTTTACGTTCCCACAGATAACCTTGCGGCAAACTCTCCCGACGTTATTGACGGCGCGGTAGGTGACACCCCCGTTATTACGGGTGAGTCCGGTATTTGCTCGGGCTGCGGAGTTGCAACTCTTTCTATCGACTATTACGAGCTTGGCGTAGCTACGGGTAAGATGGCAGTAAAGATTCTCAAGGGCGAGGCTAACATTTCCGAGATGCCGATTCAGAGCGCGGCCAACTTTACAAAGATGTACAATCCCGAAAAGTGCGAGCAGCTCGGCATAGATACTGATGCTCTTGAGGCTTTGGGATACATAGCTATCGGATAATTTCAGCTTAAATAAAGAGATTTGTGCTTTACCGCAGGGTAAAGCACAAATTGTTAATTTTACCAAGGGACAGCCTTGGCAAACAAGAAATGAAAGGAAATCTAACAGATGGATATTATGTCTTGGCTTGGCACGTTGCCCGGCGCGGCGGCGCAGGGTCTTGTGTGGGGCTTGATGGCGGTCGGCGTATATATGACGTACAAGATACTTGACGTCGCAGACCTTACGGTTGACGGCTCAATAGCAACGGGTGCGGCGGTGTGCGCTGTGCTTGTCACAAACGGAGTGAATATTTGGGTGGCTATGCTCTGCGCTCTTCTTGCAGGAATTATTGCGGGAACGGTCACGGGCATTATACACGTATTGTTGGGAATTCCCGCAATACTTTCGGGAATTTTGACACAGCTTATGCTCTGGTCGGCTAACCTTCTCATACTTGGCGGTAAGGCAAACCTCGGTCTGCCCAGACTTAAGTTCGGAGACAAGCTTCTTATCTCCTCGGACGTTGCTATATCAAATGGAAAAATATTCGTAACACTCGGTATACTTGCCGCATTTTGCGCGGTAGTTATACTTGCGCTGTATCTTTTCCTCGGCACAAAATTCGGTGCCGCGGTAAGAGCCACGGGAAACAATCTCAACATGAGCCGCGCGCAGGGAATAAACACAAATCTTACAAAGGTAGTAGGTCTTGCTATTTCCAACGGCGTTGTTGCTCTTGCCGGCTCGCTTCTCGTTCAGCAGCAGGGCGGCGCGTCGGTTGATATGGGACGAGGCGCGATAGTTTACGGACTTGCGGCGATAGTTATAGGCGAGGCACTCTGTGCGCGCTTCAACACGCCTTATGTTGTAAAGCAGATATGCGTGCTTTGCGGCGGTATTATATACTGGTTCGTATATCAGACGGTAATCTTTATAGGTTTGCCCACGGAATACTTCAAGATGCTTTCCGCTATCGTGGTTGCGCTCTTCCTTGGACTCCCCTATATCAAGAAGACGTATTTTTCCAAGGCCAAGAAGAAGGAGGGACACAAGAATGCTTGAAATATCAAACATTTCCAAAACCTTTAACGTTGGCACTGCAAATGAGAAGATGGTATTTGACGGACTTTCGCTCACGCTCAACGAGGGCGACTTCGTGACAGTCATCGGCGGAAACGGAGCAGGTAAATCTACTATGCTCAATCTCGTGGCAGGCGTGTATCCCGTAGACGGTGGACACATAAAAATAGGCGGAGTTGACGTGACAAAGCTCCCCGAACACAAGAGAGCAAAATATATAGGACGCGTTTTCCAGGACCCAAGAATGGGTACGGCTACGGATATGTGGCTTGAGGATAATCTCGCTATCGCAGAGTGCCGCGGCACTCGCAGGGGACTTGGTTGGGCGCTTAAGAGAAGCGACAGAATAAGATACAGAGAGATACTTCGCGAGCTTGACCTCGGACTCGAAAACAGACTTTCCACAAAAATGGGACAGTTCTCAGGCGGTCAGCGTCAGGCAGTCACGCTTCTTATGGCTACAATGAGAAAGCCTCAGCTTTTGCTTTTGGACGAGCATACTGCCGCTCTTGACCCCAAAACCGCGGATAAGGTTCTGGAGGCTACCGAGAAAATCGTCGCAGCCAATAATCTGACAACATTGATGATCCCCCATAATATGCGTGATGCCATTGACTACGGCATCCGCCTGGTTATGATGTAT
>JAZRCL010000100.1:0-13412 GCA_045659745.1 Eubacteriales bacterium | reverse complement strand
TTATTGCCACGTGGCTGTAATGTCCCTTAACGGCGTAGTCTATCTGCTTACCGAACTTCTTCGTGCCGATATACATTGAGGATACAACGCCAAGCTCACGGAGTGTGTCGGTGAGTGCGATATACTTCTCGTAGGGTACGTCGTCAAAGCGGGTCACAAGCACCTTAGTTCCCTGATTGTAGATGTCGGGAATGAGCTTGTGGGTAACGAGGAAGTTCTCAAGGGTAACGTCACCAAAGCCGAAGCCTACGCCCGACACGTTGGTGTTCTTTACGAAAAGACCCACAAGATTGTCGTATCTTCCGCCGCCGAACATAGCTCGGTTGTTCTCGGGTGCTTCGTCAAACACCTCGAAAACGGTACCCGTATAGTAGTCAAGACCTCTGATTATACCGAAGTCGAAAACGCAGTACTTGTCAAGTCCCGCACTCTTAAGCTGTGCGAACAGCTCTCTGAGCTCCTGTGAGCCGCGGGAGTCGGGACAGAGGGCAGTCGCCTCCTCAACGCTCATAGTATAGAGTGCGTCGATACGTGCGATTTTATCCCCGTCAATTCCAAGCTCTGCCATATCCTTTTCGTATGCCTCGCGAGTAACCTTGTTCTTGCGGTCAACCACCTTGGAAACACGGCGGCTTCCCTCGGCGTCGGTTCCCGCAATGGTTGCGATAACGTCGTTGAAGAAGCGGCGGTTATTTATATGAACCTTGAACATAGACTCGTCCGCGTCAAAGCCCTTGAGAAGCATAACGGCGGTGGAGATGACCTCAAGGTCAGCCTCAAAGCCGTCACAGCCGAAGATGTCCACGTTTACCTGCCAATGCTCACGGAGTCTGCCTCTCTGAGGACGCTCGTAGCGATAGAGGTTGGGTATGGAAAACCACTTCAAGGGGAAGTTAAGCTCACCTATCTTACCTGCAACAAGACGTGCAACGGTGGGGGTCATTTCGGGACGTACTGCAAGACGTCTGCCCCCGCGGTCGGTAAAGTTATAGGTCTGCTCGTTGGCGATCTCCTCACCGCTCTTTGCGATATACATTTCGAGAGATTCAAGCATAGGACCATTGTATTCCTCGAAAGCGGCAAGCTCGAGAGAGTTGCGTATCTTTCCGAAAAACCAATTTCTCAGACGCATATCGTCGGGGTAGAAATCACGTGTTCCCTTGTAGGGTTGAGTTGATAAAAGCTGAGCACACATATTTAAAATTCCTTTCAATATAAAGAAAAAATTTACGTTTACCCTTTATTATAACACACAGTATTTATTTTGTCAATCGAAAGACGTAATAAAAGAGTTTATGGGAAATGGAAAGTTGAAAATTGAAAATGACAGCATAGACTATGCCTTAAAGTCAAGCCATTTTTGCCAATAAAGTTTTTGGTGCTCCATTTTTTCAAAAAGGTAGCGGAAATCTGACGCAAATGTAACTTGAGCTACCTTTTTTCAAAAAGGTAGCGAAAATCACAACAAAAAACGCCGCCCCCCTTGACTTTATTTTTTTAAGTGATATAATTATAAAAAAATGCCAAGGAGGACGGTATGGACAGTTCAAGAGCGGTCAGAGAACCGTATTTCAAAAAAATACTTTTATTTGCGTTACCGCTTATGCTGTCGGGCATTTTTCAATCGCTTTACGTTGCCGCTGACCTTGTTGTTGTCGGTCGGTTTGAGGGCAACGTCGCACTTGCCGCGGTCGGAAGCACAAGCTCTCTTTCCCACCTCATTCTCAGTCTGTTTTTGGGACTTGCCGTTGGCGGTGGCGTATGCGTTGCTCACGGTATCGGTGCGAATGACGGCGAGGACATTCAAAGGACCGTTCACACCTCCATTCTGTTAGCTGCAATAATGGGTGTTGCGGTGGCAATACTCGGCTTCTTCCTCGCCCCCGTTATTCTCAGGCTTATGCAAACTCCCGAGGACGTTCTGCCTCTGGCGACAACCTATATAAAAATAATCTTTCTCGGCTCTCCCGCACTCGTAATATACAACTACGCGGCGGCTATGCTCCGTGCGTCGGGCGACTCCAAAAGACCGCTTATTTTCCTTACCGTATCGGGTGTGGTCAACATAGTGCTTAACCTTCTTTTCGTGGCGGTGCTGCGTATGGGTGTTGCGGGCGTTGCACTCGGAACTATTATCGCACAGATGACCTCTGCCGTTATGGTCATAATCCATATGCGACGCATAGACGGGCCGCTCCACCTGTCCATCAGGCGACTGTCGATAGACAAAGAAAGGCTGAAAAAGATACTGCGTATCGGTATCCCCTCGGGTATTCAGGGAGTGCTTCTTGCCATTTCCAACGTCACCGTTCAATCCTCGATAAACTCCTTCGGCTCTGCGGTGATTGCGGGAAATTCAGCTGCAGCAAACGTTGAAAGATTTTATTATATCGCATATCACTCCTTCTATGACGCCTCGATCACCTTCGTCGGTCAGGCGGTGGGTGCGAAAAGGTTTGACCGCATAAAGCGGGTAGTCCTCACTGCTATGCTCTGCGTCGTTATCTTTGCCGTGGTGCTGTCGGCGATAGGTCTGATTTTTGCCGAGCCTATACTGAAAATGTACATTCCCGACAACGAGGATGCACTTGATGCGGCTATGCTGCGTTTCACCACGCTGGTCACACCGTACTTTTTATGTGGCTTTATGGAGATAATGTCGGGAGCTCTCCGAGGAATGGGCCGCTCTCTGTCCTCAACCACGGTAAGCCTGATATTCGCCTGCGGACTTCGAATTATATGGATAGGCACGGTATTCAAGGTGTTCACAACGCCGCTTTGCGTATATATGACCTACCCCATAAGCTGGATTTTGACCACCCTTGTCAGCGGAATTCTTATTGTGATAGCGGTCAAAAAAGAAAGAAAAATGATAAAATTATAAAATATCGAACAAAAATGAATAAAAAGCTCCCTTGGGTGAAATAATCATTTCACTGATCGAAGGGAGCTTTTTTTATGAAGAAAATACTTATTTTATCAATTTGCGTTTGTTTGCTTTTTGCCCTGCTTGGCGTAATGCCCGTACACGGCGAAGCGGAAATTTACGACGGGGTGTTGCGGCTCCACGTAGTTGCCAACTCGGACAGCGAGGAGGACCAAGCACTAAAACTGCTTGTCCGCGACAGGGTGGTTGAGCTGACGGAGTGTCTGACGGGTGACTGCGAAGATCTTGAGCAAACAAGGGGCGTTGTGACCGACAATCTCTCACTTATTGCCGACGAGGCACAGAGGGTCATCGAGGAAAACGGCTACGCATACGACGTTGAGGTAAGGCTTGGCAAAGAGGAATACCCCCGCAAATCCTACGCCTCGCTCTGTTTTCCCTCGGGAGAATATCTGTCCTTGCAGGTGCTTATCGGCGACGCGACGGGACAGAATTGGTGGTGCGTACTCTTCCCTCCCCTTTGCCTTGACGCGGCAACAGAGGCAAACGAGGACGCCTTTATCTCCGTAGGCTTTACGCCCGAACAGTACAAGGTAATAACCGAAACCGACACACCCAAATACAAGGCTCGGTTTAAGCTGCTTGAGGTGATTGAGGAGATGAGGGGAAATGAATGAAACCCTGCTTCGCAGGGACGGATTTAGTTGAAAAAAGCACTTGCATAAGCAAGTGCTTTTTTCTGGTGGGGGATGGTGGATTCGGACCACCGAAGTCAGTGACAACAGATTTACAGTCTGCCCCCTTTGGCCGCTCGGGAAATCCCCCATATTTCGGTTGCTGCTATGCCTCAACCGAATGGAGCTGGTGAACGGAGTCGAACCATCAACCTGCTGATTACAAATCAGCTGCTCTGCCATTGAGCCACACCAGCATATTTTTTGTGTGTTGCGCGTGCAACAGTAGTATTATATCACAAACACTTTTGTTTGTCAACACTTTTTTTCAAAAAAATATAAAAAATTTTTTATGTCCGAAAAGCCTTGAAAAATAAGGAAAAACGGGGTGTTTTTGCTCAAACGCCCCGTTTATTTTTTATTCCTTTACCGCAACTATCTGATATATCTCGTTTTTGTGTACTCCACGGTCCTTTGCGGTTTTCTTTATTGCGTCGTTTTTGGACATGCCATTGTCTATGTAGTGCTGAACATGCGCTTCAACCGAGAGGGTGGTGAGGTCAATCTCGTCGGGGCGGAGAGTTCCTTCGGGGCAGCCCTCAAGCACCAGGACGTATTCACCGCGCGGGGATTTTTCGGAGTAATATTCAAGCGCTCCCGACAGGGTAGTTCTCATTATTTCCTCGTTAAGCTTTGTCAGCTCGCGGCAGAGCGAGATGCGGCGGTCGCCGCCAAAGGCCTTTTGCATATCCTCAAGCGTGTTTATGAGCTTATGGGGAGCCTCGTGGAATATCATAGTTCTATCCTCGTACGCGAGCTTTTTGAGCCTTTCTCGACGGTCTTTCTTGTCAACCGGCAAAAATCCCTCGAAACAGAATCTGCCCGTGGGAAGTCCCGAAAGGGTAAGTGACAAAATTGCCGCGCACGCGCCGGGGATACTCGTCACGGGAATGTTTTTCTCGGCGCAGAGCGCAACTATATCTTCGCCTGGGTCGGAGATTGCGGGAGTGCCCGCATCCGTCACAAGAGCGCATGACTCACCTGAGAGCAGTTTGTCGCAGATGAGCTGACCGTGTGTTCTTTTGTTATGTTCAAAATACGATACCATAGGCTTATTGATGCCGAGATACTGAAGCAGACGCATGGTATTTCTTGTGTCCTCAGCGGCGATAAAGTCAACCTCGGAAAGCACCTTTTTAGCGCGCTCCGAAAGGTCGGCGAGATTTCCGACGGGAGTTGCGACAAGATAAAGCATGCCGCCGACTATTTTGTTTTTTTCTCCCGAATCGCAGGGAACAGCTAAGCTTTTGTCAGTCATTTCAAAAATTCCTTTCAAGTAATAGCAAATTTATGCTCTGCGGCATAAAATCTAATACAGAGAAGCAAATTAGGGGGTATTTATATGGCAATAAAAATATACATTGACCAAGGGCACAATCCCGTCAATCCCAACGCGGGAGCGGAGGGGAACGGACTGCGTGAGCAGGATATAACCTACAGAATAGGTCAGCTTCTTGCGGATAGATTGCGCCGAAGCGGAAATTACGAGGTAAGGCTTTCACGCCCTACGCCCGACACACAGCTTGGCACATCGAATGCATCGAGTCTGCGCGTGCGAGTTGAGGATGCAAATTCGTGGGGAGCGGACTATTTTATAAGTTTGCATACAAACGCATCAAGCAATTCGTCTGCCAATGGTGTAGAGGCGTATGCATACGCGCAAAACACTCCTGCATTCAGGCTTGGCGAGGACGTCGTCAACGGAATAGCCGATGCGGTTGGCGTACGCAACAGGGGAATGAAAACACGCCCCGGTCTTTACGTCTTAAAGCGTAGCGCTATGCCTGCAATACTCGTAGAGCTTGGATTTATAACCAATCCGAGAGAAGCTTCGCTTATGAGCAACTCGCCAAATCTTTACGCCGACGGAATTTATAACGGCATAGTTGATTTTACAGGTCTGCGGTAATTATCCCTCAATCATTTTGAGCAGAGTTTCCTCGTCAATGACGGCAACACCGAGGCTTTGAGCCTTTGTGAGCTTTGAGCCTGCGGCTTCACCCGCGACGACATAAGAAGTCTTTGAGGATACCGAGCCCGAGACCTTACCGCCGTTTGCTTTTATCTTTGCGGACGCCTCGTCACGAGACATTGTGGGGAGCGTGCCCGTAAGCACGAACGTAAGCCCCTTGAACTTCTCTCCCGTGGGCGCAGCGGTTGCAACGCATTGCACGCCTGCGTCCTTGAGTCTTTGACAAAGCTCGCGGTTTTGCGGGTGAGAGAAGAAGTTTACTACGCACTCGGCGGTAATACGCCCGAAGTCCTGAATATCAACAAGCTCCTCTACGCTTGCATTCATGCACGCATCAAGTGTGCGGAATTTTGAGGCGAGTGATGCCGCCGCGACCTCTCCGACGTTGCGGATGCCGAGTGCGGTGAGAAGTCTTTCAAGTCCTGCGGATTTTGAGTTTTCTATTGCGGTGATGAGATTTTGCGCGGATTTTTCGCCCATTCTCTCAAGCGGAGAAATATCCTCGACCTTGAGGGAATAGAGGTCAGCTGCATCCTTGATAAGACCTGACGTTATCAAAAGCTCGATTATCTGCGGTCCCAGACCGTCGATATTCATCGCGCCCTTGGAGACGAAGTGTTCGATTCCGCGTGAGATCTGTGCGGGGCAGGAGGCGTTTGTGCAGCGGACTGCCGCCGCTTCGTCGGGGTCGTAAAATACGGGCTCGCCGCAGGACGGACAGTGCGTGGGCATTATAAATTCTCTCTGCGTGCCGTCGCGCTTTGCAGGGATGGCCGTCAGCACCTCGGGGATAATGTCGCCTGCCTTGCGGACGATAACTGTATCTCCAAGCATAATGTCGCGCTCACGGATAAAATCAAGGTTGTGAAGGCTTGCCTTCGACACAGTAGTGCCTGCCAGACGAACGGGGGAGAGGATAGCTGTGGGAGTCAACACTCCCGTGCGGCCAACCGCTATTGAAATGTCAAGAAGTGTGGTCTGTTTTTCTTCGGGCGGGAATTTGTATGCCACCGCCCACTTGGGAGTGTTCGTGCCCTCGCCAAGTCTTTGACGGTCGGAGATCAGGTCTGCCTTGATAACCACGCCGTCTATGTCGTAGGGAAGGCTGTCTCGCGCCTGTCCTATTTTTTCTATATGAGAGATTATCTCGTCGTAGCTTTGAGCCTTTATTCTCATGGGAACGCAGGGGAATCCAAGCTCTGACAGGCGGTCAAGTATCTCGGTGTGAGATGCTGCCTGTCTGCCGCCCATATAAAGCTCACCCTCTTGGAAATTGAATATAAATATATCAAGTCCGCGGCTTGCCGCAATCTTGGGGTCAAGCTGACGGAGCGAGCCTGCTGCGGCGTTTCGGGGATTTGCCATAAGGGTCTGTCCCTCGCGCTCGCGCTTTTGATTTATTCTGTTGAACACCTCGCGAGGCATATAGACCTCGCCGCGCACCGTAAGATTAAGCGGCTCGGGGAGTGTCATGGGGATCGAGAAGATAGTCTTTATGTTCTGCGTGACGTCTTCGCCGGTTATACCGTCTCCACGGGTCGCGCCCTGAACAAAAATTCCGTTTTCATATTTGAGGGACACTGAAAGTCCGTCTATTTTAGGCTCTACGGAATACACGCAGTTTGGCAGTGCTTGTCCGACCGAGCTTGTAAAGCCATAAAGCTCCTCAAACGAGAACACGTCCGAGAGTGAGTCCATACGCACGGTATGAGTGACCTTCTGGAACTTATCAAGCGGCGCGCCGCCAACTCTCTGAGAGGGCGAATCGGGGTCGAAAAACTCTGGGTTTTCCTCCTCAAGACGAAGCAGCTCGGCGTACATCATATCGTACTCATAGTCGGATATTTCGGGTGCGTCATATACGTAATAAAGCTTTGCGTGGTGAGTGAGCTCGGCGCGAAGCTTTTCTATTTTTTCTTTAATTTGGGACTTGTTTTGCATGTAAACTCCTCCTCACAGTAATATAGTATAATTATACCACAAATCTAAGCTTATTTCAAGCAAAAAATAATTGTTTTGAAATTATACTTGATTTTTTATTTCCATATGGTATAATTGTATTGTAATTTTTTTTTGAGGGAAGATTGAATGAGAATCCTTATTGCATATGCGACCAGAAACGGCACGACACGTGAGTGCGCCGAGATGCTTGCGGGTCTACTTAAAAATCAGGACGTGACTCTTGCGCGTATTGGTCACGGCGGTGAGGCTATGCCAAGTGTTGAGGACTACGACGTGGTAGTTTTCGGCTCAAGCATCCGAATGGCTAAAATTGACAAGTTGCTCGCCGAATATTTACGCAAAAATACGGACATGCTTTTGGGTAGACGATGTGCGTACTTTTTGTGCTGCGGATTTACGGATTGCTTTGAGGATTATCTCTACAAAAACATTCCCGAGAGTCTGATTGAGAGTGCCGATGTTGCATCCTGCTTTGGCGGAAGTCTTGACAAGAACAAGGCAAAGGGAATTGACAGAATGATAATTTTCGCAGTCCGCTCGGAAATACTCGGTGGCGGACAAAACGGACAGCAAAGGGGAGATCTCTCGCTTCCCACTATAATGGACACCAATATATCCCAGTTTGCAGATACGATTCTCGGCAGACGCTAAATTGAAAAATATTACAAACAGAGCCTTCCGACTCACAAGAAAATTGTACATTAACTGTTAAAAAAAGTATTGACAAAGTGATTTTGCTATGATATAATAGTCGGGTAGGCAAAAAAGACCCACTAGCTCAGACGGTAGAGCACTTGACTTTTAACCAAGGGGTCCGGAGTTCGAGTCTCCGGTGGGACACCAATACAAATGGGGGCATCACAGATGCCCCCATTTGTATTGGTAATCCACCGGGTAATGAGAAATCCATCACATAATTCGCAAAGCGAATTATGTAAAAGTTCGAGTCTCATCAAACTAAAGGACTCGATGTCCTTTAGTTTAATCTATAATGCAAAAGCATCATTCGATGTCCCTTTTGCGTTGGTGACCCACCGGGAACTCTAAATCACATATCAATACAGAAAGGCAACCCCGATGACCATTCTTTACAATGACACCCAAAACTCCAGAGTTATATATCTCGGCTACGACATGAAGCTTTCGGGAAAAGAATATATGATATTTTCATGCATATATCAAAGCGAGGACTTTGTTTCTGCCGATGAAATAATAGAAAAATGCTATCCCGACAAAAAGCCAAAGGTCAGTGATATTGCGGCACATGTCTGCCACATAAACAAAAAGGCTCACAATATCGGTGGCAGAGTGCTTATAATATCAAAATACGGAGTTGGCTACAAGCTCACGGACAAGCCGTAAACACTCAAACCAACCCCGATTTTACGGATATTATTTATATTCGTCAAGTATGCTTCTTATAGCCTCCTCCGCCTCGTCTGCGCGGAGCTTGTCTGCTGCGTAGGCATCGCGCAAAAGATCGTGGGGGACATAAGAATCGTATTTTTCAAACAGCGGTATCTCGCCGCTTTGCACGAGGGAGTGACAGTCTATGCCGTACTCCTCAACATCCTTGCAAAGTGAAGCTATAAAACCGATATCCGAGCTGTTTTCCATCTTAAATGTTATATAATAGCAACCCTCAAACTCAATGCCCGAGATATTATGATCGTGGGCATTTTTTTGTATGTACTTGCGGAGCGTTCTGAACGAGCGTGTGCCAAGCCAAGGGAACATACAGTAGGTATAGCCACCGAGATTGACTATGGAATGCTCAAGCATACCCGAATTTTTCGCAGTGCGTCTGGCAAGCTCCAGACGCTTTTTTGCGTTTTCTTTAAGATATGGGTAGTCGGTATCCTCGAGTAGCACTTGCTTCATTCTCTTGAGAATTTTGGTGTGTATTTCGCCAAAGTCTCCGGGCCAGGATATTTCCATTTTGCCGTCCACCTTGTGTACGTAGATAAGCTTTCGCTGTACGTCTATTTCCTCGACCTCCCAGACGCGACCTGCTAAAGCAAATCTGTCGCCTACGGGCGGGGGAGTGGTGATTGTGCCTATCTCCTCCGAGCCCTGACGTACGGTGAAGTCCTCACTGTCCTTGAATACTGCGTAGAACTTGAAGCTCTTAAGCAGTCTCTCGCCAACAAGACCGATTATCAGTCCCTTTTCCTCGGTCATTTCTATAAGGTCATTGTTGAGCATTGAGATGAGTAGAGTTTTATATGAGTCGGGGGTGACGTTTGTAAAGGGAGGTAGCGATAAAACTCGCTCGGCAAGTCTTTTTGCTGTAAGCTCGCCACTTGAGGCAAGCACGCTCAGGGTCTGATGGAACAAAAGACTGTACGGCAACTTTTTTCTTTGTGAGGGCTCGATAAACCGCTCCTCAATATAAAGCTGAATAATAGCTATTGCTCGGATAAGCTCCCATGGCATAAGCTGGGGGAGAGGTGTGTTGGGGAGTGCCTCCTCTTCTCTGAACACCATCATCATCTCGGAGGGCTGACCTCGTCTGCCCGAGCGGCCGAGACGCTGAAGAAAGCTTGAAACGGTATTTGGTGCTTGCACCTGAACAACTCGCTCAAGTTGACCTATGTCAATGCCAAGCTCCATTGTCACAGTTGCGCAGGCTACGGCAAATTCCTCGTCGCTTCGCATTTTCATTTCTGCCTCCTCGCGTAATGACGCGGACAGGTTTCCGTGGTGTATGAGGATTTTTGAGTCGTCCTCGCCGCGTTTACCTGCAATTTGGCGCAGAGTGGCGCAGATATATTCGGTTTCCTCGCGGGAATTAGAGAATACTATGGATTTTTTGTCCCTTACGCAGTCGTAGATGTATTCGTATCCCGCGTCAAGCATAGCACGGCGTTCATCTGCCGACTCGTTAGCCTTGTCATCATCTCTGTTGGGCGCGAGAGTTTTGTCCGCAAGCTCGGGATTGTCAATATAAAAATGCTCAAGTCCAAGTCGCCAGCGGATTTTTTCCTCGGAAAACTGCGGAACGTCAATGTCTCTGCCTGTATCGGCGGTGAGCCATTCTGCCGCCGTATCGGGATTGCCGATGGTTGCCGAAAGACCTATTCTGCGGGGGTGGTAGCCTATCATACGAGCAATACGCGAAAGCTGACAGATTATCTGGTTTCCTCGGTCCGTGCCGGTTAAAGTATGTATCTCGTCTATGACAACGTATCGCAGGTCTCCAAACAGACGGGGAATGTCGTTTGAGCGGTTTATAAGCATAGATTCAAGCGACTCGGGGGTTATCTGCAATATTCCGCGAGGGCTTGAGAGAAGCTTTTTCTTGTGTGACTGCGCAACGTCACCGTGCCAGTGCGTGAGGGGCGTGTCGGTCATATCAAGTAGCTCGGACAACCTCTCAAATTGGTCATTTATAAGGCTTTTTAGGGGCGCGATATAAAGCACTCCTATACTTTTGGGCTTGTCCTCGTAAAGCTCGGACAAAATAGGAAAGAACGCCGCCTCGGTTTTTCCGCTCGCGGTAGACGAGGTGAGCAGAAGATTGTTGTCAGTCTCAAATATAGTGTGCGCGGCGGCAACCTGTACCGCGCGCAGAGACTCCCACGCGTGTGAGTAGATATACTCTCTTATAAAATCGGGAAATCTCTCAAATATAAGATCTGCGTCCGTCATAAAAAGCTCCTTTCCTGAATTGTATAAAAATCAGATTAAAATTCAATATCGTTTGCGGTGTATTTTCGATTTGTCTGCTGCGTGGGAGCGGGCGTATCGTCAGGCTCCTCGGTTTTAAGTGTGACAGCGCTACCAACGATGTCCGAGAACTTCGCCTCGGGGTTTTGCATAAGGATATTGAGCACCGTCATATAATCGCGGAGCATCTCACGGGGGGTTATCATGCTGTCTGCACCCGCGCGGGAAAGACATATTTTCAGAAATTCAAGTCTGTCCTCGTCGGTGACGGTACATTCCCAGCCGTAATACTGCGAATAAAGCAGGCTTATTCTCTGAATGAGTGCGAAAAGCTCGTCGTCGGTAAGACGGCGGAGTCTTATTACTGGGCCTATGAGGTTTTTGAAGCCGCCGAGCGCAAATTTACTGTCGCACAGACGTGAGCGCAAAGCCTCGTAGCTAAAAAGTCCGCGACGTGTGTCCTCAAGAAATTGAGGTGTGCCGCCGAAAATTATGTCAAGCCCGGGCGCGCGACCCTGTAAGGTGTCGTTGAACATTGAAAGTATTTTTTCGTAGTTATTCTCACGGCTTACGCGGTGGGGTATTTTGTAGAGGTTTACGCACTCGTCGATAAATACCACAAGTCCGCGGTAGCCCATTTTCTTTGCGAGTTGAGCCCATAGCTTGAGAAAATCATACCAGTTATCGTCGTCGATAATGACCGACACCGAAAATCCGAGGGCCTGCTTTGCTTCGGTCTTATTGGAAAATTCACCTCTGAGCCAACGTAAGCACGCGCTCATTTTGTCCTTTGACGAGTCCTCGTCGGATATACTTGCCTTGTAATATTCTGTGACGACACGCGAAAAATCAAAGCCGCCAACCAAAAATTCAAGTTCGGAAAGCTGGCTTGATACAAGCTTGTTAAGCTCGCGTGAGAAGTCCGCACTGTCGGGTATGAATCCTTGCTCTATAAGGGAATTACGCAAAGAGCCTATCCAACGGGAGATTATCTTTGAGAGCGCGCCGCCGTCGGGAGATGTCTTTGACGCGAGATTTTTCATAAGCTCGCGGTAGGTTGCAACTCCGCTGCCGCCACTGCCGTAAAGACGGCGTTCGGGAGAGAGATCGCAGTCTGCGGTCAGAAAGTCACGCTCAAGCGCGTATCCGCGTATAAGCTGAATAAGAAAGCTCTTTCCACTTCCGTATCGACCTATGAGAAAGCGCATAGCTCCGCCGCCCTCGTTGACCTGCTCAAGATCTGATAGGAGGGCCGCTATCTCGTCCTGTCTGCCTATGGCTATATAAGGAGCGCCGACTCGCGGTACAACGCCCGCGGAGACGCTTGAAAGCAAAGAAGAAAGTATTCTTCTGGGTACTGCGGGGGTGGCGCTTGATATATTTTTGTTATCTATCATATTTCATTCCTCAAAATAAATTTTTATAATCCTCAAGTATTACGTATCCGTCGCCTGTGTCCTCAAGGAGAATGTCTCCTAAGCTATCAAGGGCAAGACTGTTTATCTGCTCGGCAAGCTCGTCTGTCGACACACCTACGCCTCTTGCAAAGCGCCTTTGACCGCCAAAATCCTCACTGATACAAAGCTTCAAAAACTCCGCGTTATCTCCAAGAGATAAGCAAAGACTTTCGTATAGCGTTGAATTTTCCGTGGAAGCGGGCGCTTGCACGACGGGTTGAATGACCGCCGGTGCTATATTCACCTCGGGCATGGGCTCACTCTCGTCCTCAAATGCCTCAACCAGAATTTTCGTGGTTTCCCAAGACTTTTTCTCAATCTCAAGTGCCTTTTCAAGTGAGAGCTCGGACTTGGGCACGTCGTAAAGCTTTTCATAAACCGATTCTGCCTTTCTTTCCGCCGCAAGCGCAAGTCTTTCGCGGGATATTGTCGGGCAGAATTTCTCGGCATACTTATCTATCGCGCACTTGATGTCGGGATTTACCGTGGTGACGTTTAGCTTTGACTTTATTCCAAGATGCTCGCGTATTTTGTTTTCGGTGTAGCGCAGAGCGTCGGTTATTGTTGACTGCAAAAATGACAGCGGATAATAGCTTATCTTTATTTTTGCCTGCTTTGTAGTCATTCCCGTAAGCTTGAAAAAGGGCTTGTGGCTTGATAACACGTCGCCGTATGCCATGTCAGAAAACGCGGAGAGTGAGGCATACGCCTTGTCGTCGGAAAAAATCGCC
>JAZRCL010000099.1:0-2147 GCA_045659745.1 Eubacteriales bacterium | reverse complement strand
TGTCGTACAAACAGTCGCATAAATTCCGTGCTTGGGAATTATACATTTTTCGGGGAATCTTTGGTTTGCGGTAGGGAATCCAATGCTATTACCAAGACGCTTGCCGCCAGTGACGGGAGTGTTCAAAAAGTAGGGTCTTCCGAGAAATTTACCTGCGGATACCATGTCGCCGAGAGAGATAAATTCTCTTATTTTTGTTGAGCTTACGGTCACACCGTCAAGCTGAATCTCATCAACTATAACACAGTTTTCCTTCCCAAATGCCGCATGGAGCATTGAAGGTTCTCCCGCGCGACGCTGACCGAATCTGAAATTAAATCCGCATACCGTGCCAATACAACCAAGCTCTTTTGCAAGGTGGTCATATATAAAGCTACCTGCGGGTATATTTCGGAATTTAGCAAAGTCACCGATTACAACAAAATCTATGCCGCACTCTAAAAACAGACTTATTTTATCGTTTTTTGCGAGTATTCTTTTTGGGGGCGTAGCAGAGAAGAATTCAAGCGGGTTTTGCTCAAAGCACCACACGCCAACGTAAGCCGCGCCAACACGCTCACGGAGCTTCTTTGCACAGTCAAGCAGAGCGGCGTGGGCTATGTGAATTCCGTCAAAGTTGCCGAGAGCGAGTACACAGCTTGACGTATCCGTCACTCTGTCCGACAGAATTATCTCGTAGCCGTCTCTCTTAATTATTCTCATTTTCACTTGTTTTCAGATAATATCTGACCATATCCTCAAGGAGTGTGTCGCGGTCAATCTTCCCGATAAGATTTCGCGCGTTGCCGTAATTGGCAACGTGCGTGGGGTCCTCGGAGAGAACAAAGCCTACTATCTGCGAGACGGGGTTGTATCCGCCAAGCTCAATAGAGTGACTTACCTCCAGGAGCACCTCGCGATACTCGTCTGCGGGAATGGCAGCGTCCTCTGTGTTTACCTTTTCCTCGGGCTCTGTGTTGAGCCTTCCTTTGATTGTTTCCAAAACCATGTTTTCATTTCCTTAATAAAGCATATATATGATTATAATTATTATATCTTACCGCAATTTGATTGTCAAGCAAAATAAGAAAAAATTAAAATATTTTACGACAAGTTCCCATATTATTATACAAAAGGATTATTTGGAGGATGAGGTGAAGATAAACGTAGGAATTGACGGTTGGCTTTTGCTTATTGGAATGTTTTTGTCGGATAACAGAGGGGCGGGACTGATATGTCTGATATGCGCTACGGTTCACGAGTTAGGGCATATTTTTGCGGCAAAACTAATGAAAATAAGACTGAAAAGACTAACGCTTGGCTTTGCGGGAGCTAGGATTTACCCCGATGATGATGGAATGTCGTATAAAAAAGAATTCTTTCTCTGTGCGGGCGGACCGATAGCGAATCTATGCTTTGCTACGATAGTTATAACAGCTGCACTTGCTTATCAAAAAAACACGCTGCTTTCAGCGGACGAGGTAATGACACAAGCGCTCCTTATCATTGATGGACAGGGTGGGGAATTTATTTCGGTTTTGTATCTCTGCGCCGTGGTGTCGCTATTGCAAGCGGCGGTCAATCTCCTGCTTGTTGACGGACTAGACGGCGGACGAATGCTCGTTTCTCTCATATCGCAATTCGGGAGCGCGCAAACCGCGTACAGAGCAGAGAAGATATGCACGGTGTTTTCCGCTGTATGCTTGTGGTTGGTTTCGGTCTATCTGCTACTTCGAACCGGAAGCGGCATCGGGATATTCGTCTCCGCCGGGTGTATGTTTGTGAAAATATGCGACCAAGAGAGAAACTGATAAAAAAGAAAAGTTTTTTCAAAAAAGCTATTGACAAACCCACACTTGTGATGTATAATGTTCGTGTTGCACAAGCGACGAGTGTTTCATGCGAGAGTGGCGGAACTGGCAGACGCGCACGTTTGAGGGGCGTGTGGTTACACCGTACGGGTTCAAGTCCCGTTTCTCGCACCAAAATTAAAGGGAGAGACACAGTCTCTTCCTTTAATTTTTTTAGTTTAATATGCGGATGTGGCGGAATTGGCAGACGCGCTGGATTCAGGTTCCAGTGAAAGCAATTTCATATGGGTTCAAGTACCTTCATCCGCACCAAAAAAGAACGCAGAATAGGATACAATTATTTGTGCCAATTCTGCG
>JAZRCL010000098.1:0-2363 GCA_045659745.1 Eubacteriales bacterium | reverse complement strand
GGTGGTTGATAAGCTTCCTCACTCGGAGATGACTATTCCTGCCGTCCCTGCTTCTTGCACGGCCACGGGACTTACCGAGGGTAAGCAGTGTATTGTATGTAATGAGATATTGGTGGAGCAGACTGTTACTGACGCGCTTGGTCATAAATATTCTCAAAAATATTCCTATGATGACAATTACCACTGGGTCACTTGCACTAACGGCAGCTGCAGAAACACAGACAAAAAAGAGGCTCATAGTATGAGTCATTATAACTGCACCGTGTGTGATTATTGCAACCAGCCGAAGGTGTACAGCATTGACAATGCTCCAAACAAGTACAGGCCCAAGGGATATTCTACTGACACGCTATATATTGCAGGCAAAACGGCTGCAGGAGCGGGAGCTGACGTTAGCATAGGAGAAGTGTCGTATATAACGATACACTTTGGTGAAAGTATAAAACTCACCGGTTGGATAGGCTTTGCGTCGTTCGACATAAAGAGCTTTTGCTACTGGTTTAACGATGAATTATATAATGCCGAAATGAGAGATGCATTTATGAGTCAGCCGGAAGCCGGCGTGCTGGAGGCGGGAGGTCCGCTCGCTAAGCGTTTCTCTATATCGGCAAATCCCGATAACATTGAAAATGTTACGAGTGTTTCGTTTGCGGTCTTGCTCGAGGACGGCACATATGTTGTGATTAAGAGGTTTGACGTTGAGAGAATTGGCAAAGTTGAGTTTGGCGAGGCTGTTCCTGATGACGAGGTGATCAAGGCAGGGGCAGAACAGCTCGGCGATGAAGAGCTTGTCGTTTTGGAAACTTCAACAGTTAATACCTATACTACCCCCGCCGGCTTGAGATACACTGCCGCAGGCGGAGAATTTGCAAACGGAAAATTTAATATCAGCAGCACAGAGAGCTTCAAGGTAATATTTGAGGAAAGGTACGACAGATTCACATCGGAGTTCAATAAATACAAAATAAGCTATTCTTCAACTGCGCCTCTTAAGGCAATAATTACTTATACGGACGGCGGACAGCTTGTCACGGACATGGTCTATCTTGAAGCGGGAGAGCATATGTTCTCATGCCTTACGCTTGGATATGTTAATGTGTTTTATGCTAAGGGCATAACCTCCATTGAGATTTACGTGCTTGGAGCGGAGACGGATTCTGAATTTGTGCTTTACGACATTGTCACCGAGAAGGTCGAGATCATAAACGGTGGCACCACGTATATCAGCAACGATAGATACTTGCTTGGTGTAAACGTGATATGGGGTGGCGGAATTTCCTATATTCTTGACAGAAAAGACGGTAATAAGGAAATTTCAAACCTCATAAATAACGCTGATACGGGCAGACTGATTCAGCAGTCTTATTACGGAACTGATGACCCGTCAGAGTATGAGTGCGGACAGTACGGCGGTGGTCCGTGGGCATACAATCCCGTTCAGGGAGGAAATCTTTTTGCTCAGTCAAGCAGAATAATTGACATTCAGATATTAGGAGCTTCCATATACATAAAGGCTCAACCGAGAGACTGGGCGAAAACAGAGATAGCGCCTTGCTATATGGAGAACGTATATACGATATATTCCGACAGAATACAGGTTGATAACAGATTCGTGGATTTTTCGGGGTATAAGAAGCATAATCTGACGCACCAGGAGTTACCCGCATTCTACACGATAGGATATCTTAATACCTTTGAGTTTTATAACGGCACGGCCCCCTGGACTAACGGAGAGCTGACTGTTGAGGATTCACTTGAATTCTGGGGAAGTGGAAATCCCTATTTCAAGTTAAAGAAGGGCAACACAGAGACGTGGTGCGCATGGGTAAATAAGAGTGACGATTACGGCATAGGACTTTACGTTCCAAATATCGATATGTTTATTGCGGGTCGACACGCATATGAGTCGGATCCCGATGCCACGGACGCATCATCGGGTTCGTGCAGCTACGTTGCTCCCATAAACAGTCTGAGGATAGTTTCATATGAGGATTTTGAATATAGCTATCTTATCACAACGGGAAGCACGCAGGATATACGTGAGCTATTTAATCAGTATAAGGATTTTGAGGATAATGAGGATCTGACGAGTAGGCAGTTCTCGTATATCAGCAACAGGGTGGGCTGATTCGCCCAAAAATATTCAACTCGGATATTGACTTATATCAAAATATACAGGTGGAGAGATCATAATGAAAAAGAAAATTTTGTTATTTATATTTGCAATCGTAGCAGCGCTTACTTTTGCCTTGGTTTCATGTAATTCGACAGAGGAACCCACGAAAACACCCACGTCCGCTCCAAGCGAAACTCCTACGGAGCAGAGCTGTGCGCACGCTTATGACAATTCTTGCGATGCAGAC
>JAZRCL010000097.1:0-67498 GCA_045659745.1 Eubacteriales bacterium | reverse complement strand
CGTTGAGTACGCTCACGCTCACGGCGCAGTAGTTGAGGGCGAGCTTGGCGTTCTCGCGGGCGTTGAGGATGACGTGGTTGCAGAGCACTCCACCTACACTCGTCCCGAGGAGGTTGAGGAGTTCGTTGCTCGCACGGGCGTGGACTCTCTCGCTATCTCTATCGGTACTTCTCACGGCGCGTACAAGTTCACCGCAAAGCAGTGCACGAGAAATGAGAACGGCGTTCTCGTTCCCCCTCCGCTCCGCTTTGATATTCTTGAGGAGGTTGGCAAGAGACTTCCCGAGTTCCCGATAGTTCTCCACGGCGCATCCAGCGTTGCTCACGAATGCGTTTCCGAGATTAACTCTATCGGCGGTAAGCTTCCCGATGCAGTAGGTATCCCCGAGGAGCAGCTCAGACGTGCAGCTAAGATGGCAGTTTGTAAGATCAACATCGACTCGGATATCCGTCTCGCTATGACTGCGGGAATCCGCCGCGTGCTCACAAATACGCCCGAGGCTTTTGACCCCCGTGAGTATCTCAAGGTGGGAAGAGAAGAAGTTAAAAAGATGGTTCAGCACAAGATCAAGAACGTTCTCGGATCTTCTAATACACTTTAATGGATATATGTGGGGAAACCTTTTTGGAAAAAGGTTTCCCCACACCCCTTCTAAAAACTTTCCCGAATAAAAGGGCGGAAACATCGTTTGTAATCGAATAGACGGAAAAGAAAAATAATTTGATGAGGTAAGGAGAGGCGAATTTAAAGCCCCCGAAAAATTATGAAATACACGCATACATATACGACAAAATGGCACGACACGGACTCAAACAGAGTTCTTCGCACAAGCAAGATGCTTATGTATTTTCAGGAAACTGCAAATATTCAGTGCGCAGAGTTCGGCATGCCGCTTGACGAGTTGAGAGACAGAGATGACGTGGGATTTATCCTCAGTCAGCTTTCAATGAAGGTAATAAGACCCGTGCCTGCATATAAAAAAATAGAGGTCAGCACGTGGTGCAAGGAAGCAAAAGGCTTTGCTTTTTTGAGATTTTTTGAAATGAGAGTTGACGGCGAGATAGTTGCGCGTGCCACGAGTACCTGGGCGCTTGTGGATATAAACAGCAAGACGCTTGTCAGAGCAGACAGACTCGACAACAACAATTTCCCGTATGACGAGCCGATAGACGCGACCATGCTTCCCCCGAGAGCGAGAATAGGCAAGGGAGAGACACTCGCAAGAGTTGGCGAGAGGACTATTTTCTACTCGGACATTGACTATAATATGCACATGAACAACACAAATTACCCTGATATGATCTGCGACTTCCTGCCGGATATGCAGGGAAAATTCGTGTCGGAAATATCATTGTCGTACCTCAAGGAAGCTCCGCTCGGCGCGACCTTGACAGTCAACAGAGGTCTGCGTGAGGACGGATTTTTTGAGTTTAGAACCATCAATTCCGCAGGCGAGACCTGCCTTGACGCCATAGTGAAGCTTTGTGAAATATAATAAAAACGGCATTTGCAAGCGCAAATGCCGTTTTTTATATTACTTTAATCTGTTCAATTTTGAAGTGTTTGCGATGACTATAAGCTTTTCGTCCGCTTCAAGGGGAGTTTCGGGATTTATCTCAATACGCACGTTGTCGCGGGAGCGGATAGCCACGATGTTTATGGAATATTTCTTTCTAAGATTAAGCTCAAGCAGGTTTTTACCCACCCATTCGTCTTTGACGTCAAGCTCTATCATAGAGACGTTTTTTGCAAGCTCAATCATATCCACAAAGCCAGATGAGAGTAGATTTTTAGCAAGTCTTGTTCCTGACTCGCTCTCAGGGAAGACTACCTTGTCCGCTCCCACGCGACTGAGTATTTTTTTGTGTGTTTCATTCGCGCTCTTGGCAATGACTGTCTTAACTCCCGCCTCTTTGCAAAGCATAGTTGCAAGCACGCTCGCCTCAAGATTTTCCGCCATAGCGATAATAACGGTGTCTATATTTCCAACTCCGAGACGGGAAAGCACCTCGGGGTCGGTGACATCGGCGCATCTGCAAACAGGAATAAATGCCGCCGCGTAATTTACGATACTCTCGTCAATATCTATTGCAAGCACCTCTGCGCCGCTATCTACAAGCTCTTTAGCTACAGCCAAGCCGTATCTTCCGAGACCGAATACTGCATAAGTCTGATTTATACTCATAAAAACATCCTTTCCTTATCCCACGCTGATGTCCTCAGAGGGATTTTTTATTATGTTCTGCGTCTTCTTTTTCACGTTCAATGCAAACGCGAGGGAAATAGGACCTACGCGCCCAAGATACATTGTCGCAATAATTATAATCTTGCCTGCCGTGTTGAGTATTGAAGTCACGCCACGGGTAAGTCCTACTGTCGCGGTCGCGCTAACGGTCTCATACAGAATATCAATGACCGAGGCGTCCGTGCAAGCCGACAGAGCAAGGGTGGAGATAAGCATTATAGAGAATGACGCGCCAAGCACGGCAACGGATTTTCTCAATGCCTCGCGGGAAATGTTTCTGCCAAAGAGTGTGACCTCGTCCTTGCCAAGAACAGTTGAGTATGCGGAAGCGAACAATACTGCAACAGTGACCGTCTTGATACCGCCCGCAGTTCCCACGGGAGAGCCGCCGATAAACATCAGAACAAGACAGAGAATTGACGAAGCGTTTGTCAGATTTTCCTGCGGCAGACTTGCTAAGCCTGCGGTTCTGGTTGTGACTGACTGGAAAAGGCTGACCTGTATTTTATCAAAGAGAGACATATCTCCGATTGTTGCCGGATTGTTGTATTCAAAGGCGAATATCAAAGCGCCGCCCGTAAATATAAGAATTAAAGTTGCCCAGATTGCGATTTTGCTGTGCAGAGTGAGCGAACGCAGGCACTTTAGCCCTTTTTTCTTGAACTCTGAAACAACTCTCGCAAGATCCCACCACACGATATAGCCTATACCGCCGATCACAATAAGCAAGCAGGTGACTATATTGACTAATGGATTTGTCGCGTAGGAGCAAAGACTGTCGGTTGCGATTATGTCTATTCCCGCGTTGCAGAACGCAGAGACGGAATTGAAAATTGAGATCCATATACCTCGAGCGCCAAAATCGGGAATAAAGACGATCATATAAAGCAGGGCGCCAACGCCCTCAACGGCAATCGTGCCGATTATGACTTTTTTGATAAATGACGTAAGTCCCGAAAGTGTGTTGAGGTTAAACGCGTCCTGAATGAGAAGTCTGTCGCCAAGTCCCATTTTGTGATGCAAGGCGAGCATGAACCCCGACATTACGGTTATAACTCCAAGACCGCCTATCTGTATCAGCAAAAGGATAACGACCTGACCGAAGATGCTCCACGTGCTGACGGTCGGCAGAGTGACGAGTCCCGTCACGCAGGCAGACGTCGTGGCGGTGAACAATGCATCTATATAGGGCACGCTTTTGCCGTCAGCCGAGCTTATCGGCAACCACAAAAGCAGACTTCCAATAAGGACGGCAATAATAAAGCTGAGCAAAATTATCTGTGCCGTTGACATAACAAATTTGCGCTTTGTCTTCATATTCGGTCCCTCCTTACCAGATTTATAGATATATTATATCATTTTTGGCAATTCGTGTCAATATTCACGGTTGAAATATAAAAAGCTCCGACTTGGTCGGAGCTCTTGAGATTATTTGCAAAGACTGTACGCGGCCTCGTCGCAGATGACGGTCACGTCGGGGTGCGAGTGAAGCAGAGACGCGGGACAGCGGGGTGTTGGAGCCTCCTTGAGCATAGCGTGTATAGCGTTTGCCTTGGAGCTTCCCGAGGCGAGAACTACTATACTGCGAGCCTTGAGTATGCTCTGTATTCCCATCGTCAGTGAGTGGGTGGGCACGTCAGCCTCGGACTCAAAAAATCTCGCGTTTGCCTTTATTGTACTTTCAGTCAGCTTTTCAACGTGTGTGAAGGGAACGGGGTTATCTGTAGGCTCATTAAAGCCGATATGCCCGTTCTGACCAATACCGAGCACCTGAATATCCATTCCGCCAAGACGGTCTATTGTGTCCTCGTGAGCCTTGCAAGCCGCCTCTGCGTCTTCTGCAAGACCGTTGGGCACGTGGGTGTTGCTTTTATCAATGTTGACGTGGTCGAACAAATTATAATTCATAAAATAGCGGTAGCTCTGGTCGTTTTCGGGGGAAATGGGATAATACTCGTCAAGGTTTACCGAGCTGACCTTTGAAAAATCAAGCTCACCCTTTTTGTAAAGCTCCACAAGATTTGCATAAAGCCCCTCGGGAGTGCTTCCCGTTGCGAGTCCTAGCACGCAATCAGGCTTGTTTTTGATAACTGCGGAGAGCATCTCTGCCGCCTTGTTTGACATTTCATTGTAGTCCTTTACAACAATAACTTTCATATGTACCTCACATAAAATCAAATTACTCTTACTCGGATAATACCCTCGGCAGAGTTAAGCTTTGCGATAATATCGTTATTTGCATATCCGACGACGTCAAGGATAGTATATGCTGCGTCGCCGCGAGATTTGCTTGCCATATTTTCAATATTTGTCCCACACTCCGAGAGGATCTCGGTAATTGTCGAGAGTATAGAGGGGGTGTTTTTGTGTAGGACGCATATGCGGCAATCTGTGCTTCTTTCCATTGAGACTGCGGGAAAGTTTACGCTGTTTTTGATGTTGCCGTTTGTCAGATAATCGTCAAGCTGGGTGGCAGCCATAATTGCACAGTTATCCTCGGACTCTGCCGTAGACGCGCCAAGGTGGGGAATAGCCACAACACCCTTGACTCCAATAACATCTTCGGTGGGGAAGTCGGTGACGTATGCGGACACCTTGCCACACTCAAGAGCCGCCTTTAAGTCTTCTGCGTTTACGAGATCTGCGCGAGCAAAATTGAGAATTTTGACGCCGTCCTTCATAAGCGCAATGGTATCCTTGTTTATCATTCCCTTGGTCTCGGGGGTGGAGGGGACGTGAAGCGAGATAAAGTCGGATTGCGCGTATATGATCTCGTGTGTTGATCCCTTGCGGACGCTGGGGTCGAGATCCCATTTGCCGTTGGCTGTGAGGTTGCGATCATAGCCAATGACGTCCATTCCGAGATGGACGGCGGTATTAGCTACCAGCTTACCGATAGCGCCAAGTCCTATAATTCCGAGAGTTTTACCCATTATTTCTGTGCCTGCAAACTGGCTCTTGCCCTTCTCGACCGTTTTTGCAACGTCGGTCGTGAGAGTTTTCGCCCATTCTATTCCGCCCACAATATCACGGGATGCGAGCATAAGACCGCAGATGGCAAGCTCCTTTACTCCGTTTGCGTTTGCTCCTGGGGTATTGAAGACTACAATACCCTCTCCCGTGCATCTGTCAAGGGGAATGTTGTTTACACCCGCGCCTGCTCTTGCTATTGCGAGCAGCTCAGGGTTAAATTCATAGTCGTGCATAGCCGCCGATCGCACCATTATGCCCGCGGGCGCGCCGACGTCCTCACCTACCGTGTATCTGTCAGCGGGGAGCCTGCTTGTGCCGACCTTTGCTATTTTATTGAGAAGCTTTATGTTCATAGTTTAGTTTCCTTTCGCGCTTACGCCTTGGGATTTTCTTCTGCGAACTTTTTCATAAACTCAACGAGAGCGACAACTCCGTCATAGGGCATAGCGTTATAAATTGATGCTCTCATACCGCCTACCGAGCGGTGTCCCTTGAGGTTCTTGAGCCCTGCCGCCGACGCCTCGGATGCAAACTTTTTATCAAGATCTGCGTCTCCTGTGACAAAAGTGACGTTCATAAGTGAGCGGGAGTTTTTATGCACGGGAGCGGTGTAGTAAGACTGACTGTCAAGGTAATCGTAAAGAAGATTTGCCTTCTTGTAGTTCATCTCCTTCATAACGTCAAGACCGCCGATGGAGAGAATCCACTCGCAAACTAGTCCTGCCATATAAATGGTGTACGTGGGGGGAGTGTTATACATGGAGTCGTTGTCAGCCATAACCTTCCAATCAAGCATGGTGGGAATGGACTCGTCGGCATATCCGAGAAGGTCCTCGCGCACTATAACGAGCGTGAGACCGGCAGGAGCCATATTCTTCTGCGCGCCTGCGTAGATGACGCCGAATTTTGACACGTCAATAGGCTCGGAAATGATGCAGGAGGAAAGGTCCGCAACTATCGGAACGTCTCCTGCGTCGGGGAGCTCGGGGAACTTTGTGCCGTAGATTGTGTTATTAAAGCAGATGTGCAGATAGGAAGCGTCCTGATCTACCATATCCCTTGTGATAGTGGGAACGCGAGTGAAATTTTCGTCCTTTGTTGTGGCGATACACTTTGCGTTAAAGCCCATCTTCTGCGCTTCCTTGTATGCCTTGCCCGAGAATTGACCCGAAACTGCGTAAAGAGCCTTCTTGGCGGGCTTGAGGTTTATGAGATTGAGAGGTATTGCCGAGAACTGCGTTGACGCGCCGCCCTGAAGGAACAACACCTTGTAATTATCGGGAATATTCATAAGCGAACGGAGATTTGCTTCAGCATCTGCAATGATTTTCTCGTAGTCGGGGGAGCGGTGGCTCATTTCCATTACTGACATACCTGAATTGCCGTAGCACAAAAGCTCACTCTGCGCGCGCTCAAGCACGGGGACGGGAAGCATAGAGGGACCTGCGGAAAAATTGTAAACTCTGTTCATGGTAAAACCTCCACAAATGAAATATATCTTTGACTTACGGTTTGAAGAGCAAAGCCCTTGTCACTACTAATTATATATCAAAACCGCATACCAGTCAAGAAATAAATTTCAAGTTTGTATATTTTCACACAAAAAACTTTATATAAAAAATTTCAAGCTCTACGCAAGGGGAGAAGGGCTTACAATCCCCTTAAACTTGCAGAAAATCATTGACAAACACTGGATTTTTTGATATAATCAAATTAGCTATGAGCAGTTGGCGCCGCCCGGGCGACAGCTAAGCTTACAAAACTTCAAAACAAACTTGGAAAAGGAGGAATATCATGTCAAAAATCAGGGTTTGCGCACCGTCGAGAATATATTCGGATCACCCGCACGGAAGATTTTCAATCACGGGAATGATAGATTATATGTCGGAGATCGGATTTGACGGTGTTGATATGTCGTTTGACAGCCTGAGAGCATCTGACGATTCATACAGGACCGTTCTTTATTCGGCAAAGCAGAGAGCTATGCAGAAAAATCTTGATATTCCGTCCTGTCATTTGCCGTTTTATATGCCAGACCCGATGGATAAGGTGGCTATGGAGGGATATTCACGCGACGTAAGAGCGGGGATAGACGCGGCAGCGACAATGGGCATACCGCTTGCGGTCATACACCCCATCGCGCTTCACAAAAAAAGATTCAGCGTGGAGACGTGGGCAAGAGCAAATATGGAATTTTTGACACCCATTCGCGAGTATGCTGATAAAAAGGGAGTAAAGCTCTGTATTGAGAATATGGCAAGCTCCTGCGAAGGAGACGGCGACCACCTTTTCGGCTGTACCGCGGCGGAGATTTTGTCGCTTGCCGATGCGCTTGGCGTGGGAGTCTGCTGGGATTTTGGTCATGCAAATATTTCGGGAAGACCCGTGAATGATATTTTGTGTCTCAAGGGCAGACTTATGACAGTCCACGCGCACGACAACAACAGCTACACCGACTCACATATGATGCCATTTGATGGCAAAATTGATTGGGATGCCGTAGCGAGTGCGCTCACAGAGATAGGATACATTGGATATATAAATATAGAGGTCAGAGCTTGGGATGTACCGAGCGAAAGCTACGTGCGCAAGGATTTCGGGCGAAAGATACTTTTCGTCGGACAGAAAATTGCGAGACTTATTGAGAGCTGATAGGAGAAATTTATGATTTTATATAACTCTGCAACAAGAAAAAGAGAAGAATTTATACCGCGCGAGGAGGGAAAGGTCAGCATGTATACCTGCGGACCTACCGTTTATCATTTCGCGCACATAGGAAACCTCCGTACATACATTATGGAGGACGTGCTTGAAAAGTACCTTTCATACAGCGGACTTGACGTCACCCGAGTTATGAACATCACCGACGTAGGACACCTGTCCAGCGATGGCGACACGGGCGAGGACAAGATGCTCAAGGGAGCTAAGCGCGAGCATAAGACCGTGCTTGAGATAGCACAGTTTTATACTGACGCGTTTTTTGCGGACTGCGTAAAGCTTAATATCAAAAAGCCCGATATAATTGCTCCCGCAACGGGATGCATACCCGAGTTTATTGCGCTCGTTGAGGGACTTCTTGAGCGCGGATATGCTTACGTGGCAGGCGGAAACGTGTATTTTGACACGTCAAAGCTTGAGCAGTACTACATTTTCAATGACTTTGAGGAGGAAGACCTCGAGGTAGGAGTCCGTGAGGGCGTTGAGGGTGACGCAAACAAGAAGAACAAGGCAGACTTCGTGCTTTGGTTTACAAAGTCCAAGTTTGATTCGCAGGAGCTTAAGTGGGATTCCCCTTGGGGAATTGGATATCCCGGCTGGCATATTGAATGTTCGGGAATAAGCATGAAATATCTTGGCGAATATCTTGATATACACTGTGGCGGAATTGACAATCAGTTCCCCCATCATACCAATGAGATAGCGCAGACCGAGTCCTTTGTTGGACACAAGTGGTGCAACTATTGGTTCCACGTCTATCACTTAAACACAACCTCGGGCAAGATGTCCAAGTCTGCGGGTGAGTTTTTGACTGTTTCCTTACTTGAGTCCAAGGGATATAATCCCCTTGCATACAGATTCTTCTGCTTGCAGTCGCATTACAGAAAAAATCTTGTTTTCTCTTACGAAAACCTTGATAACTCAACAGTTTCCTATAACAAGCTCATAGCAAGACTTGCCCAGCTTGATCCCAATGACGGCGAGCTTGATGCGGAGGCTTTTGCGGAAGGCAAAAAGAGATTTACAGACGCTCTTGACAACGACCTTAACACCTCACTTGCGATTACTGCGCTTTACGACGTACTCAAGCTCAAGACAAACGGAAAGACAAAGCTCGCGCTTGTTGCGGACTTTGACAGAGTTCTGTCCTGCGGACTTATTGAAGCAGCTGCAAAGGTAAGAGATGAAAAGAAGGCAGAAGAAAAGGCAAAGGTTGCTACTGCATACGACGAGAGCGATCCGCTCGTTCAGGAAATTCTTTCTCTTATCGAGCAGAGGAAGCAGGCAAAGAAGGACAAAAATTTTGCCGAGGCTGACCGCATACGTCAGTACCTCCTTGACAAGGGCGTCACGCTCATAGACTCTCGCGAGGGAACGACATTCAAAATCGGTTAAATTGGAGAGAGGAATGTCTAAAATAAAGGAATTTTACGAAAAGCACAAGGTTGTAATCAAATATCTTTTCTTTGGAGTTATAACGACTATCGTGTCCTTTTCGGTGTTCTATCTTACGCTTTGGATAGGAAAGACTGTATTCGGCTCGCTTGAGCAAGGAAAGGACAGCGCAAAATACCTTGTGACGAACATTATCGCGAACACGCTCAAATGGTGCTCGGGAGTTTTGGTCGCGTTTTACACCAACAAAAAGTGGGTGTTTACCGAGGCGGATCAAGATGTTTCGACAGGCAAGCAGCTTTTGATTTTTGCCGAGGGAAGAGTGATAACGCTTCTGCTTTCACTTGTGCTTCAGTATCTGCTTGAGCTTTTGTTTGCGGCGATAATCGTGGGTGATCTCACTTTGCTCGGAATAACCCTTTCGGCAGAGATACTCGGCACTACGGCGGCGCTTGTAATTTACTCCGTCATCGAGATAATTGCCAATTATTATTTCAGCAAATTTTTCGTGTTCAAGAGCAAATCTCAAAAATAATACAAACAAACCGTCATGTCGGAGGGGAAAAATACCCCTTCGGCATGATTTTGATTTTTAAGCGCAAAAGCAAACAAAGAATGAACAATAAGTAAATAATTGTTCACAAAAACTTGACAAGATATAAAAAAAGTATTAAAATAATTATATATACGCAATTTTACGAGGGAGGCTGATTTGATGCTGAAAAGTATGACGTCCTTTGGGCGAAGTCGCCAGACGGTCGGGGGAAAGGACATAACGGTTGAGATAAAGTCCGTAAACAACAGATATTTTGACTGTCAGGTGAAGCTCCCGAGAGTTTATTCTCATCTGGAGCAGAAAATAAAGCCCTATCTTCAAGAAAAGGGAATATCGCGAGGCAAGGTGGACGTATTTATCTCGGTTGAGTTTACCGAGAGCGCGGATACCGAGATCACGGTAAATACCGAATATGCACAGAATTATATAGCGGCGCTGAAAAAGCTCAAGGATGACTTTGGGCTCTCGGGCGAGATAACCGTCATGGACGTGGCAAAAGTGCCGGACGTTTTGACTTTCAGAAAGAAGGATGACGACCAGCGCGACTGGGAGGACCTTGAGATTGTACTCTGCGCGGCGACAGACGCGTTTATAGGAGCAAGAATTGCCGAGGGCGAGAGAATCAAGACGGACCTTGCAGGCAAGGCGGCTCATATACAGGAAATCGTGGCAAACATCAAGTCGCTTTCCGAGCAGGACATTGGCGGATATAAGTCAAAGCTTGAGGAAAAGCTCCGCGCGGTGCTTGCTGACAATAACGTGACGGTGGACGAAAACAGAATACTCACAGAGTGCGCGATTTACGCCGACAAGGCGGCGATAGACGAGGAGCTTGTGAGACTCAACTCGCACTTCGTGGCGGTCTACAACTATCTTGATTCAAACGATCCCGTGGGCAGAAGTCTTGACTTCTTGCTTCAGGAAATGAACCGCGAGATAAACACAACAGGTTCAAAGTGCTCAAACGCGGATATTGCAAGGCTTGTTGTGGAGGTAAAGACCGAGCTTGAAAAAATACGCGAGCAGATACAGAACATAGAGTAAAGGAATTGAGATATGAAATTCATAAACATTGGATACGGTAATATGATAGCCGTTGAAAGAATAGTTGCAATAGCGAGCCCCGAGAGCGCACCCATCAAGCGTCTCATTCAGGACTCCAAGGACGCGGGCAGAGTCATTGACGTCACCTGCGGAAGAAAAACCAGAGCGGTAGTCATAACCGACTCTGACCACGTGATACTCTCAATGCTTCAGGCGGAGACTATCGCAAACAGACTTGATTCTGAGGATACGCTTGTCGATGAGGACGCGTCCGACGAGGATTGACAAAACAGAAAAACAATTCAAAAACATAAACGAAAGAGGGAAAATTTATGCTTTATCCAACGATAAACGAGCTTACAAAGGGACAGTACAACAGATATGAGCTTTCGCTTGCAACCGCAAAGTGCGCGCGCATAGTGACAGACGAATACGTAAAGCAGCGCGAGGACGCAGAGCATGCAAATGCAAACGGCAAAGACAGCGATCACCCTACAAACACTATGATTGATAAGGAGCTTCGCGACGACAAGGCGGTAAAGACCGCCATAAAGAGAATTCACGAGGGTGACTACGTTATCGTCAGACGTGAAAATCAGAGCGTGGCAGTAGAGGCCGAGGAAGATTTCGAATAATTCTCACAACACAAGGAGTGGGGATACTATAAGGAGGTGTAGCTATGCAACAGGGATCTTGTGCAAATTACGAATACGTATCGGTGTATTTGCTCGACAGTCCGTATGCAATAGACACCTCCTATGATTATTTTCTGCCCATTGATCTGCGTGGCAAGGTGCAGAGAGGAACGTTCGTGACGGTGCCCTTTGGGCGCACTAATCGCAAGCAAATGGCGGTAGTCTGGGAGCTTATGAGCGCAAGCCAATACAAAAATCCCAAGGCGGTAATAGGTATTTGTCCCGATAGGGCCCCCCTGTCCGATGAGATGCTGGGGCTTTGTATGTATATGAAGACACAGACACTTTGTACGATGGGAGATGCGGTAAGGTGTGCGGTACCCGCGGCGGCACTGGGCAGACTTACCGAGTATTATTCGCCGAACGGAGAGATGACGCCAAACGCCTCTGCCGGATTTACCCCTGCAGATCTGTTTGTTTACGACTATATTTTGTCAAAGGGTACTGTGAGCATGGATATGCTCAAGGGCAGATTTGGCGCAGTTGCGGCAGGAGAGTCTGTTGAAAAGCTGCTTTCAAAGCAGGTTATAAAAAAGACTGTGGAAAGCGGTAGAGTTGCAGGCGAGATGTACGAAAGCTTTTATTCTCTTGACAAGGCCGCACTTGAAAACACAAAGATAACTGCTCCAAAGCAGAAATTGATAATTGAAATCCTGTCGGACGGCAAGGAAAGGACGATTGAAGAGATACTTTCCGAGAGCAACACAACCGATGCGCCCGTAAAGAGCTTGATTCAAAAGGGAGTTATAGTAACGCGTCGTGAGCGCAGATACAGAGAGGCGATATCGGGAGACATAGGACAGCCGACGCAGTACGTCCTGAACACGGAGCAAAAGGCGGCGGCAGACAGAATATGTCAGCATATCAGCTTACGTCAGCCAAAGGCGGTGCTGCTTCACGGTGTCACGGGAAGCGGAAAAACCAGCGTTATCGTGACCGCCATTGACTCAGCTTTACGCGAGGGTAGAGGAGTGATAGTGCTGCTCCCCGAGATAGCGTTGACTCCGCAGACACTTGGTATATTCCGTTCAAGATACGGTCAGAGGGTTTCTCTCGTTCACTCGGGACTTTCCGCAGGCGAGAGGTCGGATGCGTATTCGAAAATAAAGTCGGGCGAGGCGGATATAGTTATCGGCACTCGCTCGGCGGTGTTCTCCCCTGTAAAAAATCTTGGACTTATAATCATAGACGAGGAGCACGAGGCGACATATAAGTCTGAAGGTTCCCCGAAATATCACGCAAGAGATATAGCGCGATGGAGATGCGCGTACAATGGAGCGGTGATGCTTTTGTCGTCGGCGACTCCGTCACTTGAGAGCTACAGTAAGGCTCTGGAGGGTAAATACGAGCTTTTGAGGCTTACAAAGAGATACGGGGACGCCAAGCTCCCCGAGGTCAAGATATACGATATGCGACGCGAGGCGAGAGTCGGAAATACGTCGCCGCTCGGCTCGGAGCTGATAGAAAGGCTCAAGGGAGTTATCTCCCGCGGTGAGCAGGCGGTGCTGTTTCTCAACAGACGCGGATATAATACCGCGGTGAGCTGCCGTAGCTGTGGTGAGGCGGTGCTTTGTCCTCATTGCTCGGTTTCTATGAGCTATCACGCGGAGCGGGGCGACCACGAAAGAGGATTTTTGTTCTGCCATTGGTGCGGAACAAAAATGAGAATGCCAGAGAATTGTCCGTCTTGCGGCTCGGAGCATATGGCGCGCATTGGATTTGGCACGCAAAGAATAGAAAAGGAGCTTTCACTCCTTATTCCCGAGGCGAGAATACTCCGACTTGACGCGGATTCCACATCGGGCAAGCACTCGTCGCGCGAGCTGCTTGACAGCTTCCGCAGAGGAGAGGCAGACATTCTGCTCGGCACGCAGATGGTCACAAAGGGACACGATTTTCCGAACGTGACGCTCGTCGGCGTACTTTTAGCGGATATGTCGCTTTATCTTGACGACTATCACGCAAACGAGCGTACCTTTTCAATGCTTGCGCAGGTTATAGGCAGAGCGGGACGAGCCGAGAAAAGCGGAGTTGCCGTCATACAGACAAACAATCCCGACAATGACACCATAAAGCTTGCTTGCGCGCAGAACTACGAGGAGTTTTACAAGTCCGAGATAAGACTCCGCAAGCTTCTGACCTTTCCGCCGTACTGCGATATTGCGGTGCTGACGGTTGTGTCGGCAGACGAAAAGCAGGCGTTGCTCATCTCGACCAAGCTATCGAGCGAGATTAAGAGACTTACCGAGAACACCTTCGCGGATATTCCGCTTGAGGTGTTCGGGCCGTTTGAAGCGCCCGTATATAAAGTCGAGGAAAAGTACAGACTGCGAATGATAATAAAATGCCGACTTACCAAAAAGAGCCGACAGTTCTTTGAGGAGCTTATGCGCGGCTTTAGCAAGGAAGGCAAGGACAAGAGCATACTTAGCATAGACTTTAATCCCACGGGGCTTTAATTAACAGAAAGAAGGTTTATATAAATGGCAAAGCTGAAAATAGTAAAAAAGGGTGACGACACCTTAAGAAAAAGATGCAGAGAGGTTGACGCGATAACCCCCAGAGTACTTACCCTCCTTGACGATATGGTAGAGACTATGAGAGCGGCAAACGGAGTTGGACTTGCAGCTCCGCAGGTCGGCATACTCCGCAGAATTGTAGTAGTTGAGGTCGAGGACGGCGAGGTTTACGAGCTCATCAACCCCAAGATAATCGCTTTTTCGGGCGAGCAGGAGGGCCTTGAGGGCTGTCTTTCCGTGCCCGGTGAGTGGGGAATAGTAAAAAGACCTATGCACGTGACTGTAAGAGCTATGAACAGACACGGACAGATCGTTGACTACACAGGCTCGGAGCTTTTGGCAAGATGCTTCTGTCATGAGCTTGATCACCTTGATGGCAAGCTCTATATCGACAGAGCCGAGAGAATGCTCTCACCTGACGAGTTGGATTTCGAAGACTGATAAGCGGGAGAGATATAATGAGAATTTTGTTTATGGGAACGCCCGACTTTGCGCTTGAGTCGCTCAAGGCTCTTTGCGAGGCGGGATATGACGTTTCGGCGGTAATAACCCAGCCCGACAAGCCAAAGGGCAGAGGTCATCACCTCACCCCTCCGCCCGTTAAGGTGTACGCACAGGAAAAGAATATCCCCGTGCTTCAGCCCTTGACGCTTAGAGGCGAGGAGTTTGCCGCAACATTGGCAGATATCAACCCCGAGCTTATAGTCGTTGTGGCATACGGAAGAATACTTCCCAAAAACGTGCTTAATTATCCCAGGTATGGTTGCGTAAACGTCCACGGCTCGCTTCTCCCCGAATACAGAGGAGCCGCCCCTATGCAGAGAGCTATAATTGACGGAAAAGCTGTCACGGGTATTACGACAATGCTTATGGCAGAGGGACTTGACACGGGAGATATGCTGCTCAAAGCCGAGGCAAAAATAGAGGAAAATGATAATTTTGAGATCATACACGACCGACTTGCCGCACTTGGCGCATCTCTTCTGATTGAAACTGTAAAGGGACTTGAGATAGGCAGTATTACCCCCGTCGTTCAGGGCGAGGGCGCGACGTATGCCGCAAAAATAGAAAAGAGCGACTGCTTGATTGATTTTTCAAGACCGGTCTGCGAGATACACAATCTCATCCGCGGTCTTTCTCCCATACCGCTTGCGTTTACGCACACGCCCGATGGAAAGCTGCTCAAGATAACCGAGAGTAGAATTTTCTCAAGGGAGAAGGCAAATGCGGAGTGTGGAACTGTAATTTCCACCGACGGCGAGATAAAGGTCGCTTGCGGTGACGGAATAATATCCATTCTCGGAGTTGTCCCCGAGGGTAAGGGAAAAATGCGAGCGTCGGATTTTATCAACGGCAGAAAAATCTCCGTGGGAGATATTCTTTCCTAAAAATCCAACTTGAGAATTCTGATTACAATCTGTAGAACTAAAAAAATTCGAGGAAGTTTTTTGGAAGGGGTGCGGGGAAACACGTTTTTATAAAAAGGTTTCCCCGCAATCTCCTCTCCCAAAAGAAAGGAAACACTATGAGTCCGAGAAGGCTTGCGTTTGACGTGCTCAAAAAAATGAGCGCGAGCGGACAATATTCAAATATTGCAGTTGACCGAGCGTTGAGTTCAAGCGGGCTCGGCGAGAGTGACAGGGGACTTTTCACTGCCATAGTTATGGGCGTTGTGGAAAGGCGCATCACTCTTGATTTTTTCATAGACAGACTTGCCGCAGAGCCGTCCAAAATAGAAAATGACACGAGAATAATTTTGCGGATCGGTCTTTATCAGCTTGCCTTTTTTGACCGCATTCCCGAGTATGCGGCAATAAACGAGACGGTGGACTTGGCACCACGACGGACCAAAGGATTTGTGAACGCGATACTGCGCTCGTATCTCAGAAAAAAAGAGCAGATACAGCTTCCCGACAAGAACACGGACGCAGTTGAATATTTGTCCGTAAAATACTCGTTCCCGACAGAGCTTTGCGCGAGATTCTTGAGCCTTTTCGGATTTGAGCGAGCTTGTGAAATTTTTGATAGCTATAATCAGACGCCGCCTATGACCTTGCGAGTCAATACACTCAAAATCAGCCGCGAGGACTATGCGGCAAAGCTTGATGCGGCAAGTATAAAATATCAGCTTACAAAAAGTTCTCCGCACGGAATAAACACATATGGCGTGTCCTTTGCGGCATTGCCGGGAGCGGACGAGGGATATTTCTTTGTTCAGGACGAGGCTTCGCAGATATGCGTTGAGGCGTCGGGAGCAAAGGCGGGAGACTTTGTTATCGACTGTTGCTCTTGTCCGGGCTCGAAGTCCTTTGGCATGGCAATAAATATGCAAAACACAGGCAAGATGCTTTCCTGTGACCTGCACAAGAGCAAGCTTTCGCTTGTTGACGCGGGCGCGGAGAGACTTGGCATTGATATAATAAGCACTCGCGAGGCGGACGCAAGGCATTTTGACTCCTCGCTTGAGCAGTCCGCGGACGTGCTGCTTTGCGACGCGCCGTGTTCGGGCTTTGGAGTTATGGCGAAAAAGCCCGAGATAAGATATAAGGACTTGTCTGAGTCGGACAAGCTCCCGAAAATTCAGTCGGATATTTTGGAAAATGTTTCAAAATACGTAAAAGTCGGCGGTGTGCTTTTGTACTCAACCTGCACGGTTTTCCCTGAGGAGAACTGCGGCGTTGTAAAGAGCTTTCTTGAAGCTCACCCCGAGTTTATAGCAGAGGATTTTTGCGTTGGACAGATACGGTCCGAGGGCGGCATGCTCTCGCTTTATCCCGACATACACAAAACCGACGGATTTTTTATCGCAAAATTGAGAAGAATATAAAGGGACGTTATGCAAAACATATATTCATTTTATCCCGCGGAGCTTGAAGAGCTTATGCTGACGCTCGGCGAACCAAAATATCGCGCGCAGCAGATTTTCTCACAGCTTCATAAAGGAATATTGCTCTCGGAAATGACAAACGTGGGCAAAAAGACAAAAGAAAAGCTTTCAGAGGTTGTGGACGCGTCGCTTCCCACAGTTAAAAGAAAGCTGGTTTCGCAAATTGACGGAACGGTAAAATATCTGTTTGAGCTTTCGGACAAAAACTGCATAGAGTCCGTGGTTATGAAATACGAGCACGGATACACCATTTGCGTGTCCTCGCAGGTTGGTTGCCGAATGGGATGTAAATTCTGCGCGTCAACTCTTGGCGGCAGAGTGCGAAATCTTGAAGCAGGAGAAATCCTCGGTCAGGTGCTCGCCGCAAACAGAGATCTTGATATTAGAATTTCCAATATCGTAATGATGGGAATAGGCGAGCCGCTTGATAATTTTGATAACTCCGTGAGATTCTTGAAGCTCGTCAATCACGAGCAGGGAGTCAATATCGGCTACAGACATATCTCGCTCTCCACCTGCGGAGTCGTTTCGGGAATATACAAGCTCGCAGAGCTTGATCTGCCGATTACGCTCTCAATATCTCTGCACGCGCCCGACGACAGGACGCGCTCGGAAATAATGCCCGTCAACAACCGTTGGGGCGTGGCAGAGCTGCTTTCTGCTTGCCGCGACTACTACAAAAAGACGGGACGCAGAATTTCATTTGAATATACCCTTATTTCAGGCAAAAATGACTCAAAGCCCCTTGCCGAAAAGCTCGCGCAGGTTCTTAACTCCGCACTTCGCACAAAGGACGAGTCTATGCCGATACACGTAAACCTTATCCCCGTAAACGAGGTCGACGAAACAGGCTTCAAGCCCGCCGACAAGAAAGGTATCTCGCAGTTTGCCGCAACGCTTGAATCTCGCGGTATCCGAGCAACCGTTCGCCGTAAGCTCGGCTCGGACATCAATGCCTCCTGCGGCCAGCTCAGGAGAGAGGATGGGGGAGAAGGATGAGAGAAGTGGAGGAAACCCTTTTTGGAAAAAGTGTTTCCCCAAATTTGCTTGCAAATTAACCCCCTTCACAAAAACTTTCCCACAAAAAATATTAGAGAACCCATTTTGTAATCGAAAAATATAGTATAGTACATATCAAAATTGAGGTGTACTATGCAGAAAAACAAAGAAAACAAAGGCAAAATATCCAAAAAGCTGATAATTGCGGCGATTATATCTACCGTCGTATTTGCAACGGTAAGCGCGGCGGTGTTTTACACACTTTTTTGCCGCAAGTCTGACACCTACGAGCTTATGTTTCCCGACCTTGTGGGCTCGTATGAGCAGGACATAAAAGCAGACTCAAGATTTAATATAGAAAAAAATTATATTTTTTCGGATATTTATCCCGAGGGAGTTGTAATATCGCAAAGTCCAAACGGGTTGTCAGCTCAAAAGATCCCAAGCGGGACTACCCCCGTGCTGAAAGTTAACATAAGTCTTGGCAAAGAAAGCTTTGTCATGCCTGACTTGTCCGGAATGACACCGGTGGGGGCACGGAGAATAATCCGTCAGATGCAATGCACCACGCGGGTAGTGAGAATATATGACGACTCGGGAAAGATTTCTTCGGAAGTTGTCGTAGGAAGCTATCCTGAGGCGGATCGGACTCTGCGCGCGGGCGACGAGGTGATAATTTACGTCCAAGCGCCGAGAGCAATACAGAGAATTTTGCTCCCCGATATTATCGGGCTTGATATTGATGACGCGATTGACCTGCTCTCAAGTCTTGGTGTGAATTATGAAATAATAGAAGGCTTTGACTCAAACGCGGCGGAGTGGGAGGTCATATCACAGTCCCCTGCGCCTAATAATTATATAGATAAAAAAATCACCGTGACAATAACGGTAAATTCAGATTAAGAGAGGTATCCATGGCGGAAAGCTCAAAAGGAAGGATAATCCACGGCGTTGGCGGACTTTACACCGTCAGACTTGCCGAGGAGGACGTAAAATGCAGAGCCAGAGGCTCATTCAGACACGCAAACATCACCCCACTTGTAGGAGACTTTGTAAATATAGGAATTGACGACAACGGCAATGCTGTCATAGACGGAATATGCGAGCGTAAAAACTCGCTTATCCGCCCCCCGCTTGCCAATATTGACTATGTTTTCGTGACTATGGCGGCGGCATCTCCCAAGCCTATGCTTGACATGACGGACAAAATGTGCGCAATTCTTGAGCACAATTACATCACCCCTGTGATAGTTGTCGGAAAGTGCGAGCTTGACAGAGAGTATGCAGAGCAGATAAAAGAAATATACTCCAAGGCGGGATACGACGTATTTATACTGTCCTGTGCTACGGGCGAGGGAATAGACGAGATACAGAAATTCGTAAAAAACAATCTCTCGGGCAAGCTTTCGGCTTTTGCGGGAGCGTCTGGCGTGGGAAAATCCACACTTCTTAACAAGCTTTTCCCTGACCTTGAGCTTGGTACGGGCGAGATAAGTCGAAAGGTTGAGCGAGGAAAGCACACCACACGCGCGGTGACGCTTTTTGAGGTTTGCGGAAAAGACGGATATCTTGCCGACACCCCGGGATTTTCAATGTTGGATTTTGACCGCTTTGACTTTTTCGATATTGAAAACCTCCCCAACGTCTTCCCCGAGATACACGAGTGCGTGGGTATTTGCAGATATACGAAATGCACTCATACCAAGGAGGACGGTTGCGCTGTGCTTAAGAAGGTAAGGCGCGGCGAAATGGCAAAATCCAGACACGACAGCTACATAGAACTCTACAATGTGTTGAAAAATAAACAAAAGTGGAATAAATAATATGAAAAGAGCATTCGTTTACACAGGCGGAGAGATATTTCCGCAGTACATAACCGAAAGGCCCGATGATGAGGACATAGTCATCGCGGCGGACTCGGGATACGATAGCGCCAAGAAAATGGGCGTTAAGGTGGATATTCTGATAGGGGATTTTGACTCTCTTAAGGGCGAGCTTCCCAAAGATGTTCCCGAAATATTGCAAGTTCCCGTAAAAAAGGACCTTACCGACACACAGCTTGCAGTTGAAAAGGCTGTGGAGATGGGCGCGTACGAAATATTTATAATAGGCTCGACGTCGGGCAGGCTTGATCACACGCTGTCCACCCTCGCTATTCTTGAAAATCTTTGGGAAAGGCACAAGCGCGGCTATATAATCAGCGGTCAGAACAGAATTTCCTATATAAAAAACACAAATCACATTATTTTGAGAAGTGATTATAAGTATTTTTCGCTTATTGCGACGGATATCGCAAAAGGAGTAAGCATTGAGGGTGCGGTATATCCCCTCAAGAACAAGACTCTCGACAGAAAGCTTCAATATGCGGTATCAAATCAGATAGAAGGCAATGCAGCGCTGGTCACGGTAAAAAAAGGCGGACTTTTTATCATAGAATCAAGGGATATTTAAGGGCAAAACTCATATATTTGCGCGGCATTTAACAAAAACTCATCCTTTAGCATAATATATCTATGAATAGAACTGCTATGGAGGTAGAGTATGAAGATAGTTCTTGTCCGCGCACCGAGTATAGTTTCGCCCATATTACGCAGAATTTTCAAAATCAAAAAGGAAAAACCCCCAAAATAAGCAAAATTATTGGAGAAAAAATGAAGGATAACAGATTTCTTCCCGTAAACGCAGAAGAGATGAGAGAGCTGGGCTGGGATGCGCCGGACTTTGTTTACGTAAGCGGTGATGCGTACGTTGACCACCCCACTTTTGGCGCGGCAATAATCACGAGAGTCCTTGAAGATAAAGGCTTTCGAGTGGCTATGCTCTCTCAGCCCGATTACAAGTCCTGCGAGGACTTCAAGAGGTTTGGCAGACCTCGTTTGGGCTTTCTTGTCAGTGCGGGAAACATAGATTCCATGGTGGCGCACTACACCGCCGCTAAAAGAAAGAGAAATAACGACTATTATTCCCCTGGCGGCAAGGCGGGCAAGCGCCCTGATCGCGCGGCTATAGTTTATTCCAACAGAATACGCGAGGCATACGGTGACGTGCCGATAATTCTCGGCGGACTTGAGGCGTCGCTTCGCCGCTTTGCGCACTATGATTATTGGGATAACAAGGTGCGTCGTTCAGTGCTTGTTGACAGCCGCGCGGATATTCTGACGTACGGAATGGGAGAAAATATACTTATTCGTATAGCCGAGCTGCTTGACAAGGGGGTTCCCGTCAAGAAAATACGCGACGTGCGGGGAACGGTTTACCTCTGCTCGCCCGAGGACAAGGTTAATTTTCCTGTTGCGGCGACTTTTGATTACAATATATTAAAGGAAGACAAGCGAGAATACGCTCGCGCCTTTGGTGTGCAGTATAAAAACCAGGATTCCATTAACGGACAAGCTATTTGTGAGATATACGATAACAAAATGCTCGTACAAAATCCTCCCATGCCTCCGCTTGAGAGGGAAGAGCTTGACCACGTTTACAGTCTGCCTTATGCGAGGACGTATCACCCTATGTATGAAAATGATGGCGGTGTTCCGGCTATCGAGGAGGTACAGTTCTCAATAACGCATAACCGAGGTTGCTTTGGCGCGTGTAATTTCTGCGCTTTGGCGTTCCACCAGGGAAGAACTGTGCGCTCGCGCAGTATTGAGTCTTGCGTGAGAGAGGCGGAGCTTATAACGAAAATGCCTACATTTAAGGGATATATACACGACGTTGGCGGACCGACTGCGAATTTCCGCTATCCGTCGTGCGACAAGCAGCTTAAGGACGGAGTCTGCCCCAGCAGAAAATGCTTGGCGCCGACGCCATGCAAAAATCTTAAGGTTGACCACACCGAATATATAAAATTGATAGAGAAAATCGAAAAAATTCCAAAGGTAAAAAAGGTATTTATACGTTCGGGAATTCGCTTTGATTACCTTATGTGCGATAAGGATGACGCGTTCTTCAGAAAGCTTGTGCGTGACAATGTTTCCGGTCAGCTCAAGGTAGCTCCCGAGCATTGCTCAAGCCCCGTACTTCGCTGTATGGGAAAGCCTGATTTTGAGGTCTATCAGGGATTCCGCAAGAAATATTTTGACTTGTGTCGCGAGGCGGGCAAGGAGCAGTATCTCGTGCCTTATCTTATGTCGAGTCACCCCGGCTCCACCTTGCAGGACGCAGTCAATCTTGCCGTCTGCCTTAAGCGCGACAACTATGCGCCTGAGCAGGTTCAGGACTATTATCCAACACCGGGCACGGCGTCCACGGTTATGTATTATACGGGGATAAACCCGCTTGATATGAAGCCTGTTTACGTGGCTTCCGATTACCACGAAAAGCAGCTTCAGAGAGCGCTTTTGCAGTTCAACCGTCCGCAAAACGCCGCCCTTGTACGCGAGGCGTTAAGACGCGCGGGCAGAGAGGACCTTATAGGATTTGGAAAGGATTGTCTCGTTCGACCCGAGGGTAGCGCGAGGGGATCTGAGAATGTTCATCGCGACAAGAACAGTGGCAAAAAGTCCACGACAAAGCAGGGCGGAGGACGCGCGGATAGCAAGCGCAAATCTGTTCAGAGCAGTCGCCACACGGGGCAACCCAAGAACAAAAATGCCGCCCCTAAAGCTAAATCAAGTCAAGCAAAACGCAAAAGATAATTGAGCTTCAGTCCGCCGATTTACGTCGGCGGGCTCTTTTGTCGAAAAATTATGTATTTTATGGAATATATTATAATTTATAGGAAAAATTTTCATTAAAAATAATGCAAAAATCTGTTTTAAGTGCTTGACAAGTCAAATCCTTTGTGCTATACTTGTAAATAAGGTAGAATCTCTCAAAGTGGGCTAACTATCCCTATTTTAGAGATAACTTAAAAAAATAATGTTTTTTGGAAGAAACCAAAAACAAAACATGGAGGTATTTATGAACCGTAATTTCGCGAAAATTTCGGTGGTCATCGTTGCCCTCGTGCTTGCTCTTGCTTTCTGCTTGACAGGCTGTAAGGTTGACGATGTTGCCGCGGACCTCGGCACAACAAAGGACGAGGTTTCCGCTAACAAGGCTGATGCCGCGAAGGCGCTTGAAGAGGCAGTAAAAGCTCTTGAAGCGAAGATTGCCGCAAACGAAGCAGACTGTGCTGCTGAGATCGCTGCTGTAAACGCAGCTCTCGAAGAAGCAAAGACTTCCGGTGCGGTTACCGTTGCAGACCTTGAGGCTGCAGAGAAGGCTCTTAACGACGCTATCGCAGCAGTAAGAGCAAGCCTTGACGCAGCTAAGAAGGATCTTAGCGACAAGATTACAGCAAACGACGCAAAGATCAATGCTGAAGTTGCAGCTCTTAACACAGCTATTGCAAATGCAGAAGTAGCTCTTAAGGCAGCGGCAGCTGCTGACAAGGCAGCTCTCGAGTCTTCTCTTGCAGCAGCTAAGGCAGAGCTTGACGCAGCTGTTGCAATGCTTAAGGCTGATATGACAAAGCTCACAGAGTTCGTAAACTCTGCAGTAGCAGATCTTAAGGCTGACATCGCAGCAGAAAAGAAGGATATCACAGATTCCATCGTAGCTCTTGAGAACGCACTTATACTCGCAAGAGGTGAGGCAGCAGATGCAGACGCAGCTGTTAAGGCAGAGCTCGAGCAGGCTATCGCAGAGGCAACCAAGGCTATAGTTGACGTTCTTGAAATTGCTGACGCAGAGCTTGAGGCAGAGCTCAGAGAAGCTATAGAAGGCCTTGCAGAGTCCATCACAGCTCTTGAAGAGGCTCTCGGCATCTACGAGGCTACTACCGAAAAGGTTATTACAGTATGGAATGAGATTTTTGAGATCTACGGTGAATGGAACGCACTTTGCGCAGACCACAACGTAGACGCTGCAGTTAAGGCTCCCGTTGACAAGGAATACCAGCTCGTTCAGGTTCTCCTTGGCAGAGCAGTTAACGCTGAAGAGGTTGACGCTATAAAGGCAGACTTCATCGCAGTTGTAGCTCAGGCTCAGACAGAAGTTCCCGCACTTAAGAATCTCAATGAGATTTATGCAACGCTCGTTTCCGTTGAGGAAGAGCTTGCAAACGACGAGACAGACCTTGTTGCAGTAAGAACTGCTCTTCTTGGCGTAAAGGCTGAACTCGCAACTGTTGCACTCGACGTAATTATCGTTGATGGTGTAGTTGTTGATCTCTCCGATAAGTATGATGCAGCTTGCGACGTTTACAACGCAGAGAGAGTTGCAGAAGTATATGCTCTTATCGATAGCGTAGCAAATGAGATCATCGCAGTTGACAATTACAATGCTATTTGGGATGCACAGGCTAAGGCATTTGACGTAGAGCCCGTTATCGACGCACTCGTTGCTGACGCAGAAATCGCAGTTGACGTTGAGGATACTAACGCTCTCTACGATGCATACAACAGCCTCTGTGCTCTTGTTCCTAACCAGCTTCTTGACATTGCCGTTAACGTTTACCTCGCAAGCGGTGATATTAAGTATGCAGAGTACTGCCTCGAGGATGCAGTATATGAAATCGGTTATCTCCCTGCAGAGACTGAGGGTCTCGCAGAGCTCCAGGCAAAGGCAGTTGAGGTTGAAGCAGCTATCGCTTCCGCTTACATTGAGCTTGCACTTGTAGCTGTTGAAACAGCAACCGATATCGAAACACTTAAGAATGCTATCGCAGGCATAGACGCTAACCTTGCAGAAGCAAAGGCTGATATCTTTGCTATGGCAAACGGCGAAGCTAAGGATGCAGTTGTAGCTCAGTACATAGCAGCTCAGCAGGCTAAGCTTGCTAAGATGGAAGCAGTAGCTTACGTAGCTCTTGACGCAGCTGCTACTTTGAAGGACGTAGAAGTAGTTGAAAGCTACAAGGGCGAGATTGGTATGGCTATTCTCGCAGTTATGATGGACGAGGTTGGAGTTAACACAGACGACTTCGGTATGACATACAGCAACCTTTCTATGGCAGCAGCTGAAAAGGTTCTCGCATTCGCAGCAGCAGCTCTTGAAAATGCTGAGAACGCAGACGCAGTTGTAGCAGTTGCAGAAACTCTCGCAGCAGCAAAGGCTAAGATCGATGTTCTCGCAGCAGACGCAGTTCTCGCAGCAGACAAGGTAAGCGCAGAGAGAATCGCAGCTATGGTAGCTAAGTACGAGCAGTACGCAGGTCTCGTTGCTCTCGTTGAAGAGGGTAAGGCTATTGCAAACATCATTGCAGGTCTTGAGGCTGACGCTATCGTAGGTACAAAGACAGAATCCGAAACAATCACAGCATACAACGTTGCAGCAAAGGCTTGGGTAGAGACTCTTGATAAGCTCTACACCTTTGAGACAAAGACAGGCTATGAAACTCTCAGAGCTCTCATTAACGAGGCTAAGGCAGAGGAAGTTATAGCTGCATTCGAGGCTAAGATCGCTAACCTCGTAGAAATCGCTACAGATCTTATTAACAAGATCAAGGCAATCAACGCAAAGGTTACCGAGGACGGTTACACCTTCGCATTGATCACAGACATTGAGGCTGTAAAGGCTGCTTTCAGAACTTGGGAGCAGAACGCAACCGACGCTGACGGTGTAGGCTTTATCATCGCTTACGTTTCCGACGGCGAATACACTAACGAAAACCTCAACACAGTTATCGTTACTATCCAGACAGAATACAACGCATTCGTTAAGGGTGCTCAGGACGCATGGACCAACTGCTACACAGACTACTACAAGTCTCTTACAGTTGAGAACCTCGTTTGGACAGAGACCGCTCTTACAGCAGTAAGAGAGTGGTTCACAAAGTACGGCACAGAAGCAGCTGATTATGAGATCACAGGTGTTGGTACATCTGTTGAGGAAGCAGCTCTCGTAGTACTTGAAGAAAAGCTCGCAGTTCTTAAGGCAGAGCGCAAGGCTCTCGTTGAGAAGTTCGCAGCAGACGCTGCAGCTCTCCAGGAAAGAATTGAAGCACTTGGATTTATTACAACAGATTCCGCAGAAGCAGTTGAGGCTCTCAGAGCTGACGTTGATGCTTGGAACAAGGCTGTTGTTGACAACGCAATTGATTTCGTAGCAGAATTCGACAAGGCAGTAGTTATCGACGAGACAAAGCTCGTAGAGGCTGAGGCTAAGCTTGTTGACCTTGAAGGTCAGATCGCAAACATCAAGGATCTCATTGAGGCTCTTGAGATTCCCACAATCGGTGCAGACATCGCAGCTCCTTACTTTGCTGACGTAGCAGCTAAGGATGCATACGTTGCACAGGTTAAGGCTATCACTGATGCAATCGCTAAGTTCAACACTGACAACGATGGTAACAGAGGATGCATCTCTGATGAAGAGCTTGCAAAGGTAGTTGAGGCTGATTCTGAACTCTTCGTTGCTAAGTACGAGGCAGCTCTCAACGCTTACAACACATATGCAACCGCTATTGCAGGCGTTGCAAACGATACAGTTCTCGCACAGCTTGAGGCTTACCTCGTAGCTGTTAGAAATGAAATCGATGCAGTAGGTGTGGCAAGAGCTACATACACTGAAACAATGGCAGCAATCCTTGCTCCTTATGCAGCAAAGGTTGAGGCAACAGTAGAAGTTTACAACGAGTACGTTGCAGCTTGCAACGGTATCGCAAACGATACAGTTCTCGCTAAGTTCGAAGCATTCCTCAAGGAAGCTGTAGCAGCAATCGCTGGTGCAGAGGTTGAGGGTATCAATGCTATCGTTGAGCTCTACACTCTCAAGTTTGAGACGGTTGTAGTAGTTTACAACGCATACGCAGAGACAATCAACGGCGTATCTGACGAGGAAGTTCTCGCAATCATGGAGACATACTTCAATGAGGCTCTCAGAGAAATCTCCACAGCTAACCTTAACACAACTAACTACAAGGCATACATCGCTCAGATCGGCAAGAATGCTGAGGGCAAGTTCAATGACATAAAGGAAGGCAACGGCCTTCCTGTATGTCAGGAGCATACATACGATAACAACTGTGACCCCGTATGTAACGTTTGCTTCTACACACGTACACCCGCAGATCACGTTTATGTAAACGAGTGCGACAAGACATGTGATGAGTGTGGCGCAACCCGCGTTGCTCCTCACCTTGATGCAAATGAGGACTACAAGTGTGACCTTTGTGAGACAAAGATGCTTCCTGCAGCAGGAACAGCTCTTACAATAAAGCAGGCTATTACTATCTCAAAGCTTTACGGACATAATGCGTATACATCTCAGAAGTACTACATTACCGGTTATATTGTTTCTGTGGTTAATACAACATACGGTAATATGACTATCCGTGATGAGAATGGCGATGAGATCTACATTTACGGTCTTTACAGTGCAGACGGCAAGACTCAGTATAACAGATTGCCTTACAAGCCTGTAAAGGGTGACCAGATCACAATTCACACAGTAATTGGTACGTACAGCTCCTCTGCACAGGCTAAGAGTGCTTGGCTTGATGAAGTAGTTAAGCATACCGAACATGTTTGGATCGACGCAACCTGCACAGCTCCTAAGACATGTAAGTATTGCGGCGCAACAGAAGGAACAAAGGCTGATCATACTTATGAAGAGGGTGTTTGCACAGGTTGTGGCAGATTGGAGAACGCTGTATGTCTTCAGAATGCTACTATCTCCTTCAACTCCACATCTAACAGAACAGTTTTCACAACAAGCCAGCAGGTTTGGGAACAGAATGGCATTAAGCTTATAAATGACAAGTCATCCAGCTCTAGTAATATTGGTAATTACAGCAATCCTGTAAGACTTTACCAGGGATCCAAGGTAACAATCGAGGGCGTTGGTATGACCAAGGTTGTAATTACTGCAAGTGGAGAGTCAAAGCACAAGACAGCAGTTTATGATTCGGTTAAGAATCTTGCTGGTGCAACAGTTACCAAATCCGGTGACGTCATTACAATAGTATTCGCTGAGGCTGTTGATAGCTTTAACTTCAACATGTCCGCACAGGGAAGAATTAGCTCCATCACAGTTAACCCCTAATTAAAAATAATCAATACTGATTAAAATTTTAGCACGCGCCTTAGGGCGCGTGCTTTTTTTACTATATGATTATGTATAATAAAACAAAAAACCCTCTCGTATTGAGAAGGCTTTTCTATTACCCAATATAAATACGGGGGGGATTTTTTGGAAGGGTGCGGGAAATCTTTTTTATAAAAAAGGTTTCCCGCATTTATCCTCTTAAATTTTATTCCTCAACCACTGTTACGTCGTCGTCTTCAACGATGCAGCCGAGAGTTACGCCGCAAGCGGGGCACATAAGCTCCTCTGCGTCTACGGAATCGTCAAAGCAAACTGTCTCGCCGCAGGAGGGGCAAACTATCTCGTAGTATTCCTCGTCCTCGTAGAGATCGCAGTCGTCGCAATCCTCGCAGTCGTCGCAGAGATCGCAGCACTCGCAATCGCCGTCGCACTCGTCCCAATCGTCGTCCTCGTCATCGAGGTCGAGAAGAACTTCCTCAACGTCGCCAAGATCCTCGTCAAGTTCCTCGCAGTAGTCTGCAAGCTCAGCGATATCGTACTCAACGTCGTCGATTTCTTCAGCCATTTCTGTGCAAAGCTCGATGAGAGCCTTGATGAGTTTTGCTTCAGCGGTGTCCTTCTTATCAAGGTCAAGACCCTCTGCAAGACCCTTTATATAAGCGCATCTTTCTGTAAGTGTCATTTTTTATACCTTCCTTTTTTTATTTTGAAAACGGGAAATCCACGTATAGTATGGATTTCCCGAGTTTTTCAGCTTTTATTTGCCTAAAATTAAGCTCTGGAGAGATACTGACCGTCGCGAGTATCGATCTTGAGAACGTCACCAACGTTGATGAAGAGCGGAACCTTGATTACTGCGCCTGTCTCAAGAGTTGCGGGCTTGAGTGTGTTTGTAGCTGTGTTGCCTGCAAATCCGGGGTCTGTCTCTGTAACCTCAAGCTCAACGAATGTAGGAGGCTCAACTCCGAATACGTTGCCCTTGTAGGAGATGATCTTGCACATCATTTCTTCCTTAACGAACTTGAAAGCATCACCGAGCTTGTCTCTGTTAAGGGGAAGCATATCGAATGTCTCCATGTCCATGAAGTAGTAAAGGTCACCGTCAGTGTAGGAGTACTGCATGTCCTTTCTCTCGATATATGCGTTTTCATACTTGTCTGTGGGGCTGAATGTCTTTTCAACAACCGCACCTGTGATTACGTTCTTAAGCTTCGTACGAACGAAAGCGGCACCCTTACCGGGCTTAACGTGCTGGAACTCGATAACCTGGAATACGTTACCGTCCATTTCAAATGTAATGCCATTCTTAAAATCGCCGGCTACTACCATTGTTTTATACCTCCAAAATTAGATACTTGTGTTTTTACGTATATATTTACATTTCATTATATCACGACAGAAAAAAATTGTCAATAGGTCAATTGGATAAAGCCTAAATTTTTTATAGCTTTTGGGCGTCAATGAGCGCTCCGTCAAGCGAAAAGATGCAAAATTCGCCGTCGTCGTATATTGCAAAAGACTTTGGGTTGCCGCCCTTGGGTAGACTTACCGAGCCGGGATTGAGACAGAGGATGCCAGCCTTTTTTACGAAGCCAAGCAGGTGCGTGTGACCGTAGAGAAATACTGAGCCTTCGGGTAGCGGAGGGAGATTTTCGGGGTTGAATTTATGTCCGTGGGAGAGATACATAGATATGCTTTTTTTGCTGTCGTATATCCAACCAAAGTCTGAAAGGACGGGAAAAGATAGCACCATTCCGTCAACCTCTGCCTCGCAGTTTCCCTTGACACACAAGAGCTTTTCGGAATTTTGATTGAGCATTTCTATGACCGTTTTCGGTGCGTAATTTTCGGGCAGGTCGTTGCGCGGGCCGTGGTAGAGAATATCTCCAAGCAGAACTATTTTGTCAACACCGTGGGAGTCTGCCGCGTCGAGCAATTTCTGACAGCATACTGCGTCGCCGTGTATATCTGATGCTATGAGTAGTTTCATTGAGTTTACCGCCTTATTTATTTTTCTCACCTGTATTATAGCATAAAAATTTACGCATTTCAACAAGCTAAAGTCATTTTTCGTTTTGCGGGCAAAAGTTTTTTGCAAAGTTTTCAAAAAGTTTATACGTCCGCCCCTTGAAAAAGAGGAGCGAAAATGGTAAAATAAACGTAGGCGATAAGCCACAAATTTTTAGACGGTCAGGGCGGGCATAATGGTATTTTCAAGTATGTTTTTTGTTCTGGTTTTCCTTGTTATTTGCTATGGAATTTACCTCCTCGCAAAAACGATGAAGCAGAAAAATATAGTGCTTTTGGTTTCATCTCTTATATTTTATGCATGGGGCGGTCCCGTCCTGTGCCTTTTGCTCTGCCTTGAGACCTTTATTTGCTATATTGGCGCGAGAATAATTGACGTCACAAAAGAGAAAAAGCAACGTCTGGCACATACATGGGTAACGGTGCTTGTCTGTCTCGGGCTTTTGATATTCTTTAAGTACACGGGATTTTTCGCGAGCAACTTTATAAGTCTGTTCAATCTTGACGCGACCGCGCCCTCGATAGTTTTGCCCATTGGAATATCCTTTTATACTTTCCAGCTTGTCTCTTACGTTATAGACGTATACAGACGCGAGACCAAGGCGCAGAAAAAATACTGGATGCTCCTGCTTTACGCTTCGCTTTTCCATCAGTGTATCGCGGGCCCTATCGTGCGCTATTCGGACGTAACTGCCGAGCTTGAAAACAGACAGATGACGCTTGAGGGTATTTCCACGGGATTTACGAGATTTTCCGTGGGACTTGCTAAAAAGGCGGTGCTTGCAAACGGATGCGCGGCTATTGCCGACAGTTTGCTTGTGCTTGACGGACTTGGAAATCAGTCCTCGCTCGGTATAATTTTGGGAATTTTTGCTTACGCGCTCCAGCTTTACCTCGACTTCTCGGCATACTCGGATATGGCAATAGGTATGGGTCTTATGGTGGGCTTGCACTATAAGGAAAACTTCAACTATCCCTACGTGGCTCATTCAGTGACAGACTTCTGGCGCCGTTGGCATATGTCGCTGTCCTCGTTCTTCCGCGATTACGTTTACATACCGCTCGGTGGAAACAGAGTTTCTATTCCGAGACATATTTTGAACCTCTTTATAGTGTGGGCGCTCACGGGATTTTGGCACGGCGCGTCGTGGAACTTTGTGCTTTGGGGAATATTCTATTTTGTGTTCCTCGCGCTTGAAAAGTTTGTGTTAAGATTCAAAAAGCAGCCTACGGCGATTACAAGAATACCCAGAACACTCTATACGCTCGTCATTGTGTTCTTCGGCACGATGCTTTTTAAATTCACAAGTCTTTCGGATTTTGGCTGTGCATTTATCGGGATTTTCTGCGGAAACGGCAATGCCTTTTCAAATATGCAGGTCAAGAGCGAGTTTTTAGGAAATATATTCTTCCTTATAGTATGCGTGCTTGCCTGCACGCCGATAGTGCCTTGTGTTTCAAAGCTTCTTGACGGAAACAATCGCGCAAAGAAAGTAAAGCTTGTAATTTCAGCGGTTGCCCCAGCCGTACTTATAATACTGTCGCTCCTGGCTCTCGCGGGAGACAGCTACAACCCCTTTATTTACTTCCAATTTTGATGGGTATATATAATGAAAGAAATATTTAGCAAGGAAAATACGCGTGGGTTTGAAAATAAGACCCACCTGATAAAAATAATATCCTCGGTTGCAATCATTTGTGTTTTCGCGGTGGTCGGACTCTGCTTCTTTTTTAGGCCGACGTACTCCGAAAACGAGAAGAGAAATCTCACCGAGTTCCCAAAATTTAGCTTTGAGTCATTCTTCTCTGGCGATTATTTTTCGCAGATAAGCCTTTGGTATTCGGATACTTATCCGTTGCGCGAGTCTATGATAAATGCAAACTCGGGCATTCAGTCAATGTACGGAGACCGCGAGGACCAGCTCATAATTCCCTCGGGCGGAAATACCACCATTGAGAACGGCGGAGCGGTTGAGAATTTCGGCGGCATCTGGATACAGAACGATACAAAGACTGCATATGAAATTTTTTATAACAGAAAGTCCGTAAACGATAGATATATTTCGGCTATAAATGACGCGGCGGACAAACTCGGCAGCGGAGTGAATGTCTATAATATGGTCGTGCCGCTTCACTATACATATAAGCTCACAGACGAGCAGATAGCTCAGGTAGGCGCGTCGGACTGCGTGGACGTTATGAACTATATTTACAGCGGGCTTGACAAGAATGTCACGGCGGTGGATATACACCCTCAGCTTCTTGCTCATAGGGACGAGTACATTTACTTCAGAACCGACCACCACTGGACGGCTCGCGGCGCATATTACGCATACCTTGCGTTCTGCGAGGAGAAGGGAATCAAACCCACACCCCTTGAGGACTATACAAGGCTTGAATTTGAGGACTTCCTCGGCACGTTCTACTCGCAGTCGGGGCAGAATAAGACGCTCAAAAATAATCCTGACTACGTTGAGGCATTCGTGCCCAACGGAACTAACGTTTTGACCGCGACCACCAAGGACGGCAAGCAGACGGAATATGCCATAGTTTATAAGGGCGCGGGCAAATATAGCGCGGCGAACAAGTATATGTGCTTTATCGGCGGCGACAACCCCGTGTCTACAATTCACAACAAAGACATCAAGGACGGCTCGTCCATAGTCGTGATAAAGGAGTCCTATGGAAACGCATTCGTGCCGTTCCTTGTGGACTCGTATGAGTATGTTTACGTTATAGACTACAGATATTTCGACGGAAATCTTATTGATTTCGTTGAGGATAATGACATAGAAGACGTGCTTTTCCTCAATTACATCTCCACAACCTCGACCGAGTCCAAGATAGGACAGATAGAGGATATTATAGGATAACTAAAAAGCATCTCCCACAGACGCGGGAGATGCTTTTTTTATTATTTCTCAATCGCCTTGTAGACCTCGCAGTACATATACAGCGAGCCGAGGCAGATTATAGGTCTGTTTTCCTCAAGTGCCTTTTGCTTGGCAAGATTTATCGCGTCGGCAACGCTCTCGCAGGGAGTCGCAGAAATGCCAAGGCTTTCAAAGGTCGCCGCAAAAGCCTGTGCGGGCAGGGCGCGAGGGTTGTCGGGAGTGACAGTGAAGGCGAATGATGCAACCTCGCTCATTTTCTGTGCCATATAGTTGTAATCCTTGTCTGCCATAACGCCCGTGACTAAAATCACCTTTTTGTCGGCAAAATAAAGCTTTACGCTCTCTATAGCCGCATCAATTCCCTCGGGGTTGTGTCCGCCGTCTGAAATTATTGTGGGGGAATCACACAGCTTTTCAAATCTTGCTCTCCACTCGACATTTGCAAGACCGTCGTATATAGCCTCATTGGGAATTTCAAGCCCCAAGTTTTTGAGTATAGATACTGCGCTCAAGACGTTGCAGGCGTTGTGCGGCTGATATGAGCCGAGCAAGGGGATTTTGACATTAGTATAACTGCCAAAATCAAAGGTTGAGCCGTCAAGACTTGTGTTTTTGAGCGTAAACAAGCTTCTGTCTACCTCAAAATATTTTGAGCCGCGCTCGTCTGCCGTGGCTTTTATGACATCTGCCGCCTCGGTATTGTCCGAGCAGAACAAGACGGGGATATTTTCTTTTATAATGCCCGCCTTTTCTCTTGCTATTTGGGGAATCGTGTCCCCGAGAAACGCCGTGTGGTCAAAGGAAATTCCCGTTATTACAGATAAGAGAGGGGATTTTATGATGTTTGTGGAGTCAAGTCTGCCTCCCATTCCGCATTCAAGCACCACGATGTCGCAATTTTGCCTTGCAAAATATTCAAAAGCTATCGCGGTTATAAGCTCAAACTCTGTGGGGGAGTCTGTCATAGAGTCGGCATATGGCTTGACAAATTCAGTAATTTTTGCAAGCTCTGTGTCGGGAATATCCTGACCGTTTATTTTCATGCGCTCGTTAAAGCGCAATACGAAGGGAGACGTGTAAAGCCCCACCTTGTAGCCTGCGTGCGTCAGAATATTTGCCGTCATCGAGCAAAACGAGCCCTTGCCGTTAGTTCCCGCCACGTGGATAAACTTGAGCTTGTCCTGCGGATTTCCCATTTTCTCAAGCAATTCTGTCGTGCGCTCAAGTCCGGGGCGCGAGCCCTTCCAGCATACCGAATGTATATATTCAAGAGCCTCATTGTACGTCATTTGATTTTTCCTTTCTCTCGGGAGCAGATTCTCGACCTGTCGTGTAAACGCCGAGCTTTTACAAAGCAGACAGATCACCACGCACTCTGCCGCGCCAACGGCGGTGTACGTCAAAAGCCTCCAAAGTCCCGTCTCGACAAGCGGGAGGGTATAAAAGACTGAAAGTCCTACTGTTTTGATTATGACCGATCCGAGCAAATGCGCGAGGGACACAGACAAAACTACGCAGAGAACATTCTTTTTCTTGAATATAAGCGGAATAAGACCGCTGATAAGACCGATACAAGCCGCGCCCGCCGTGATTATCGGGTTTATAGTGTACCCAACCATCACGCAACCGAGCAGATCTGCCACGGCGCCAACCGCCGCGCCGACTATCGGGCCGAAGAACACGCCCGAGATTATCACGGGCAGGTTTTCAAAGCTTATGCGGATGGACGGCGTGAGATTGAATGCAAGGAATTTCCCAAGCACGATACTCATACCCGCCAGAATTGCGGCACAAGCCATAATTTTAAGACTGCCGAAAAGAAGTCGTTTTGATTTTTTTTGCATAAAAAATACCTCCTCTCGCCATAGGGCAGAAAGAAGGTAAAATTTGCCTTATTTAGTGCCGTATGAAGCGGGATGCAAAACCAAGACCGCATTGATGCGCCATAAGCACCATCAAAATTCGTCCGCAAGACAACTCCCCGTCCTCGCGGCACTTACGCCTTGATTTTTACTCTTCAAAATTCGTGGTTTTCCACAAGATTATTATATCACTATTTTTTCCAATGTCAATAGTATTTAAGCATTTGACAATCAATTTGCGGGGCGAATGGTGACCTCTCCGCTGAAAATTCTTGTCGGAGCGGTTTCCCCGTCGCGCAAAAGCAGCAGCCCTCCATCGTCATCCACACCTGCAACGCATCCGCAGACTGTCTCGCCGTCGCATACTGCGCTGACGTTCTCACCAATGAGCATAAAATGCTCTCGGTAAAACTCCATATACGAGCGGTCCGACACATCGCCTGCAAACTCACACAAAAGGCTTATAATTTTTGCAATAAGCTCTTCCTTTTCAGACTTTAAGGTGACCGAGCCCGCAATATCGCGAATTTCCTTGTGGAAATTGGTCTTTCCCACGTTTATTCCGATGCCGACGATAATATAGCTTTCCTCACCCATACCCGAAACTGCCTCGGTGAGAATTCCGCAGACCTTTTTGCCGTTTTGATATATATCGTTGACCCATTTTATTTGAAAGTCGCCCTCGCAGCACTCATAAAGAGCCTTTGTGACCGCGGTGGCAGCCGCCGTGGTGACGGACACCGAGCTGCACATAGAGCTTGACTTAAAGGCAAAGGACATATAAATTCCACCGCCGCGACTATAAAATTTTCTACCCATGCGACCTCTGCCCGCCGTTTGTCTGTCCGCAATATACGTAAAGGGAAGACGCGCGCCCTCAAAAATTTTTTTGCGCGCTTGGGTGTTGGTTGAGTCCACAATCAAATTCCAATATATATCCGTGCCCGAAAGAGTTTTGATTTTGTTTATATTAAGCATTAAAATCTCCTGATTTCCCGTGGTTATATTTTTATTCAGCCTTTGCTTTTTTAGCAAGTACGGATATCAGCTTTACGCAAAGCGCGATAGTTCCAATCGCCATAATTCCGAGTATAACACCCATCTCGATAGGTAATGAGACCGAGAATGCGATAAGGAAAAGGGGCTTTCCGATATGAACCATAAAGTCGGGGTAGGTGCGCTCAAAAATCAAAAGCAGGACACCGAAAATCAAATTTACGGCTATTCCCGAGCCAAGCGCAATTATCTTTGCCTTTGCCGAAAAATCTCTCTTTTCGGGCTTGAACACCAAGAAACCGAGATTCATCATAGGCGTGATAAACACCCACAAAAGAAGAAAAATATATCTGAAATCGTAAAAAGCGTTGTCAAACGAGCTGAACGTTGCATATATTGACGCACCGCTGAATACAAATACCACTATTGCAAGTACACAAAGAGGGATGTATTCCAAAACACACAGCTTGAATGTTCCCGCCATTTTAAGACCTTCCCTGAATTTTGCCGCCTGTGACTCTGGCAGGATTGCCGTCACGATATTAAATATCTGAAGCGCGATCAATACAAAGTGAATGATAATTACATCGTAGGGGAAGTGCATAAAAATGCTCGGCAAAGCGTCATAAACGCCGAAACTGTTGTTGCTTATATAAAGCTCTATATTTTTGAAAACAAAAACCAAGCAAACCGCCGCGTATATAATTACAAATACGCTATAAATGATTTTAGCCGCCTTTTTTGTGTCCTTTACATAAAAATCATAGAAGTAGTAAAGAAAGCAAATAACGGGCAAAAGATATGAAAGCACCATTGGGAGCATAACCGACGGCTCTCTGAAGCCATTTGCAATAAAGCCCGACAGGCACTTATAAAAGTCATACATAAAAAAGCAAGCAAACAACAGGGCAATACAGGTAAAGGCATTTGTCAGTCTGTTTTTAAGATTAGTCTTCATAATGCTCATACCCTCCCGTTATATTTACAAAATTCTCTTTGATATTTTCTATTGAAACAAACTCCTCTTTGGTGGTACCGTCCTTAAGAGTTATGGTTTTATAGCCTATCATGTCTGTGTCGTGATAAAGCTGATTCGTCGCCTTGACGCCGTACGAAAAAATAGCCTTGTCGTCTATACTGTCACTTTGAGCGTTGTAGATAAAATCGCCGTGGTTTATATGGTCGTGTCCGCAGAAAAAGGCGAGAATGTTTGCCTCGCGGAGCTTTTGGTAGGCACCGTTATTCTCATAACCGTAAAGCGCGTGCTCGCGACATTCACCCTGACCCACGAGCGACGGATCCTCGGCGGCAAGATACTGCTCCCAAGCCTTTTGATACTCGTAAAAGGGAATATGGAAAAACGCAAGTCCTATATAGTCTTGGTCCTTGGTCGCGTCCCGGAATATTTCGTTGGCGTGCTCAAGCTGCTCTGGGTGAATGACGTCGTAGTCATAATCAAGCCCCATGTAGTGATAGGTGTTTGAGTCTATAAGATGTATTCTGTATTTGACGTCAACCTCATCGGAAGATTTTGTTATGTCATCAACAAGGTCAATATAATAATTAGTCATACCGAACAGATTGTCGTCCTCGTAGTCCACAAAAGCGGCGTATTTTGAGTCTGCAATCTCGCGCCCGTCAACAGTCGCGTAGGACTTTATGACGTTATTTATAAAATATCTTGGGTAATCGCCCTGATTGTCGTGATTTCCAAATGTGACCGCAAACTTTGTAAGACGGCCGCCTCTTTTTTCTGTGAGAGCCTTGCATTCCTGATTCAAGAATGAAAAAAGGCTTTCGACCACACCCTTTGAGGCGTACATGAAATTATCACCCGTCAGAATAATGAGGTCGGGCGAGCTTTCGCTGATTGCGTTTTTGATGATATCAAGCTGAAGCGCTATATTGCTTTCAATTCCAAAGTGGAGGTCAGCCAGCTGCAGAATTTTGAAGTCGTCGTAAAACTGCATCGTGGTTCTGTATTTATCAACCGAATAGTCGGTTTTGCCAACGTCCTTTGGTGCGTCTCTGTATGCAGAGAGGCATCCCGACAGTAAAGCCACGGTAAGACATAGCACAAAAATAGTCAATATTGTTTTTTTCATATTTTATCCTCCAAAAACAATTCTACTTTATTTATATCATAATTTGACAAAAATATCAAGTGAAAGTTGACAAAAAGGCAGGATTCGGAAAGAATCCTGCCTTGTGGTTTTGAAGGTCATGCTGAGATCAGTACGACTGACACGGAAATGTCGTCCTTGTGCTTGCCCTCGGGTGTGTTTTCGATGGCGAGAGAGAGAATTTTGTTTTTGACGTCTCCGGTAAATTTCTCGAGCGCCTCGGGTGAGGGGTTAACTTTTGGAATGTTTATCTCGGACAGATAGTCCACAAGCCAAGGGCAATCCTCGCTGTCGGGACAGCAGCCGTCGCTTACCATTACCACCATATCCCAAGGGCTTGTGTCAAAGCGAGTGAGCTTTGCGTCGGCTTGCTTGATAATGCCCACGGGCATAGTGCGGGAGTTAATCTTATATACAGTTTGCTCGCGGCAGATAAACGTCGGCGCCGCGCCGCTTTTTATAAACGAAGCGCAGCCGTTCATAAGATCAAGCTCAAAAAGGTCAAGCGTTGCCGAGCATTCCTCGCCAAGACCTATATTTTCGGAGCGTAGAAAGTTGTTGAGCATTCGGACGGTTATATCCGCGCGGTTGCCCGCCATGAGCATTTTTTCAACAAACATAGACGACACCTCGCTGGCAAGCGCGGCGGACGGACCGCTACCCATTCCGTCGCTGATGAGCGAGTAAAAATAGGAGTTTCCATTTACAAAGACTTTTGTGCAATCACCGCAGGCGGAGTCGCCACCCGAATCCTCCTTGAAGAATTTTATCCCGTCAGACTCAAGTATTTCAGCGTAAAAGCTGTCCTTGTCAATGTCGGCGGCAAGTCGTCCGTGAGAGCATATTGCACTGAGCTTGGGCTTTGAATAAAAGGTCATAACCGTCTCGTCGGCAGACATTTCAAAGATAGGGCCGATAAGACTAACACCGACTATGTCGCTGATTTTTTTGCAAAGCTCGCCGCCCGAGAGAGGGGGAGTTTTTTGAGTTGCCGAGCCTTTTACGAGTACCCGTCTGTTGCGCTTGCCGCAAACGACGACGCCTTTTATTTTATAATTTGCTTGAGTCAGCATATCAAATATTTGCTCGCCAAGGGCGAGGTCACATTCGTATTCATCACCGTCGTCCTCAAGCGCATCTCGCAAAATTGCGCCTATATCGTCAAAATTTGAGGCGAAAACCCCTATTTTCTGGTTTTGAATAAGGCTTTCGGTGGCGGCTCTGCACTCTCCGTTGACATCTGACACAATTCTTTGTGCGCGAGGGCAGGAGGCAAAAAAGCTATTTGGCAGATCCGAGAGTGAGACTTCTCCTCGCGTGTGCAGACAAGATGTGATCTTATTTATGATCTCAAGCGTTTCGCTGTATCCCACGCCCCAGCAGACGTCTCGGTTTCTGCAGCCCTCGCAATTTTTGGAGAACGCGTCGTCGGATATTTTTTGAAGTCCGAGAATATCAGGGCGGCGGAATCTGTCAACGAGGTCGTTGAAGGTTTCAGAGAGGGATGAAAACGCCTCAGACAACGCGCCGAGCTTGTCCGTCATACCCTCATTTTTTTCGCGCTCGGATACCGCCTCAGCAAAATACACGCCCGCGCTCGTCCGCGCCCTCTGTTCAAACATTTTGCTAACCGCGTCGCCATCCTCGGTCGCTCGCTCGGGGAATATGACGGTGTAATATTTATCCGCCACAAAAAACACGGGAATAGAAACAAGCATAGGAGTTAGCGTGCTTACAAGTCCTGCCGTTCCGCCAAAATAGTAGCACCATAAAACCACGCCAAAGCATACCAGCCCCAATGCTATGCCTTTTCTCAAGGGAGAAATAAGTCCGTATATGAGCGCGCAGATCAAAAGCAGGGGAGCATAAAGAGGATTGTATATAAGGCCGAAAAATATACCTGCCAAAGCTCCCGGCACCACCCCTCGCGTGCCTGTTATGAAAAGTGTAAATAGGGTTGCCACAAAGGGCGCTATGGGAATACCAAGCGCCATTGCACCGCTCGCCGACCAGACGGCAGCGCATAAAATCAAAAACCACGAGATCGAGTGTCTCCACGAGCGAAAATATACGCTCTCGCAGTCCGCGCCCGAAAAGAGCAGCACTATTACGGGGGATAAAAGTATCAGGCATAGCGCGCCGAACATATTGAAAAACGCATAATTGCCGTCAACCAGAGCAAACAGTCCGTAGACAAAGCCACCAATACTTGCAAATAGCGCTTTTGCCGCAAGAGTTTCGTTGTATTTGTGCTTTTTCGTGTCCCGGAGCTGCTCCTGAGGCTGAGAGATTATTCCTAAAAGCCTTTCCGCAAAAGATTTTGCGGGAACAAAAACTCCTTCTTTGAATCCTTTTTTCTTTGACACCTCGCCCTCAAGCATAAGGAGCTCGCCGTCATCAAAAAAGCCGTCAAGATTTATGGTCGTGGCTTTTATGGCGTCGCGTTTTTTTTCGTGAAAATCTGGCACGAATGAGATAATTATTCTGAAAATGAGAATAACAAGTCCGCCCCACAAAACAGGCAAGCCCACTCTGCCCATAAGCGCCGCGGCAGCAATACCCAAAAAGGCAGGGATGAGATTGTGCTCCGTGACGCACAAAAGACACAATGCAAAGGGCTGCGCCCCAAACAGAAACATGCCGCCGGATAGTATCCAGGAGAGGAAAAAGCTACAAAACCACGAGATTATTTTTTGAAGTCGCTCTCTTGCCTTGTCTCCCGACGGGGATATTTTGGATAGTAATTTTTCTATGTAGGCTTGTCCTTTTTGCTCACGAGTATTTTGTTTTGCAGACGCCTTGCTTTTTTTGGCCGTGTCCTTATTTTTTTCTTGTTGCATTTTTACTCCGTTCTGCCGAAATGGCAACTGATGATTTTTGCGACGTCTGCTCAAATAAATTCAAAAAACACTCTGTTTTGAGTGGATTCGGCGGTGCTTTGCGCAAAATTTATACTGTGGAGACATCAACATATACATTATAAAGGATTTAGGGCAAGAAGTATGTCGAAGCATATTTGCACTTTTGCGGAATGTTTTGTCGCAAAGGGGATTTGTGGGGAGGAATTGGCAGTTGCTTGTCAAAGTAGAGGTCGGGCTTTGGCGTGGATTGTAGAAAAAAGAAGAAATATGACGAGCGAAAATCTGAAAAACAAGAAAAAAGCTATTTACTTTTTGCTCCGTCCGTGTTAAAATTATTTTACTACTTAAAGGGGAGGGCAGGACAATGACGGTCTGTTTTACAGGACACCGAAAGCTTGAGCCACATAATATAGTACAGACTGCAAGCCTGCTTGAAGAAAAAATTACTGGTCTTGCTATGTCGGGCACAGCGGAGAGTATTGACTTCCGCGCAGGCGGAGCGGTGGGGTTTGACACGCTTGCGGCGCTTTGTGTTTTGACGGCAAAGGAAACATACCCAAATATAAAGCTACATTTGTTTTTGCCCTGCAAGGATCAGACCTACGGCTGGAGCGACGGTGACATTGAAAAATATAACTATATACTCTCGCAGGCGGACTCTGTAAGATACGTGAGCGAGGCGCGGATATCGGGCTGTATGCTCAAGCGCGACAGAGCGCTTGTTGACGGCGCGGATCTTTGTATAGCCTATTGCAACAAGACCACGGGCGGCACGGCGTATACGGTATCATACGCCAAAGAGCGCGGAGTTGAGGTTGAGAATATATATAAATAAAAAGGGCTTGTTTTACAAGCCCTTTTTATTATCCAAACGCGCGCTGAAGCACCTCGAGAATCTTGAATCTTACCTTGTATTTTGGTGTGTCGGTCTCGGTTATGACCTTGTACTGCTCGCCTGTAAGGCCTACGGATATGAAAGCGTCCTCGTTTTCCTCCTGACTTGTTGCCGATGACAGACACAGAGGCGGGAACAGGCAGCACCACCAATTCTGACCCTCACCCTCGCCGATGATTATGCGCAAGGACGTATAGCTGCCCTCGGGGAAGCTACAGCTTTCATATTCTTTGGTGGGATAATATTCTTTATCTATGACTACATCAACAGGGTATGAATACCCCTCGGCTTTTATTACCTCTGCGGCGGTCTCTTTTATCTCTGGAATAAGCTCCGAGAGGATTTGTTGTGCGTCCTCGCGCGAGGTGCAGCCATCAAGCGCGGGAGCGGTGAGAAGTAAAACCTCGTCGCGCACCTTGAGCTTTAATGCCTGATCTTCCTCGCTGTCGGAGTTGGCAAGCACGTGGAAGCGCACGACTGAGTCGTATATTTTTTCTTCTCCGTGAATAGGCAGAGCGCTGACTACAAACATCGCCGCCAGACAGACGATACATAAAATAAGTAATTTTTGAGCAAATTTCATTTTTTACCTCCGAAAATGTATTTCCAATACATTGTTTCCAAGGTGGACTTGCTTTATTCACTTAAAATTAAAAAAGCCAACGCCCATAGGCGTTGGCTGAATTTATTACTGATGCTCGGGGTTTTTGACTCTGCGCGAGTGGTTCGCGGGCTTGGGAGTAATATCTCCCGCTCTTGTAAGTGCCCATTTTGTAAGCACAGGACCTACTATTTCATATACCAGAACGCTGAACAGAATTACAAAACGCACCGTGTTTGCAATTTCCGTGCCTCCAAGCATTGAGTCGTTTGCGACGGTACTGACCATTCCAAGCGCAACTCCGGCCTGCGGTAGCAGGGTGACACCGAGATAGTGAACGGTTTTTTTGTCACATCCCATAAGTTGGGAGGAAAATCTCGTGCCGAAATATTTTCCGGCGGAACGGAAAAGGATATATACAACACCGATAAGCAGAAATTCTGGCTTTAGGAAGACGCTAAGGTCAAGCTCTGCGCCGCTGACGACGAAGAACAGAATAAGCAGAGGCTTTGTCCAGCTGTCCGCTCGGCTCATCATCTCGTCCGAGCATTCGCAGACATTGCAGAACACCGTTCCACACATCATACACGTAAGAAGCGACGAAAATCCTATATGTATATTTCCAATATGCAGGTTTTTGAGCGCTGTTATCGCAACCGTAATGAACACGAATGCTATTACGAGCGACAGACGGTTACTGTTTGAATGGAAGAGCTTTTCAAGCTCAGAAAGTATTAGTCCGAGAATAGCACCGATGACAAGAGAGGCGACTATCTCAATAAGCGGCTCTACAATTATAGAGATGATGCTCGGATCACCGCCGCTTATTGCTTTTGCTATTCCCATAAGGACGGCAAAGATTATAAGACCGACCGCGTCGTCAAGCGCGACGATAGGGAGCAGCATATCCGTGAGCGGACCCTTTGCCTTATACTGGCGCACGACCATCAATGTTGCCGCGGGAGCGGTGGCTGACGCTATCGCGCCGAGTATCAATGCCGCAGGCAGGGGAAGAATGTCGTTGCCCGTTGCGGCGAGAAGTATATAGTGCAGACCGACAAGCGCACCGCAGACGACAAGGGAGGCAACTATTGCCTGCACGCATCCTATGACGGCTACGTTTTTACCCGTCTTTTTTAAATCCGAGAGCTTGAACTCACTGCCTATTGAAAAGGCAATAAAGCCGAGAGCTACGTCGGAGAGTATTCCAAGAGCATGAACGTCCGCAAAGTCCTTAGCCGAAAAACCGAGATGGTATCCCCCGGGAAGAGTCACTCTTCCAAGGCAAAAGCAACCGATAATAACGCCCGCCACAAGATATCCCGTGACCGCGGGGAGTTTTAAGAGCTTGCAGATTCTTGACATAAGCAGTCCGACCATTACGCAGACTGAAATTGAAAGTAATATTTGTGTCGTATCCATAATCAGTATTGTTTAATCTATCTCCGCTATTGCCTCGACTTCCACGAGGACGTTCTTGGGAAGAGTTTTGACAGCGACGCAAGAGCGCGCGGGCTTTGACGTAAAGTATTTTGCATAAACCTCGTTGAATGCAGCAAAATCTGCCATGTCAGAAAGGAAGCAGGTGGTTTTTACCACGCGAGTTATGTCGGAGCCGGATGCCTCGAGAACTGCCTTGAGGTTCTTGCAGACCTGCTCAGTCTGTCCCTCGATATCCTGTGCCTCAACCTGACCGCTTGCGGGGTTTATTGCAATTTGACCCGACGTGAACACAAGTCCGTTTGAGCGGACTGCCTGGCTATACGGGCCGATAGCATCGGGAGCTTTTTTGGTATATACTCTTTCTGACATTTTCAGTTACCTCTTTCATTATGTAAATGCAAGCCTGCATCAAGCAGAGCCTGGTTTATTTCTTTTATATGATCGTAGTTTCTGGTCTCAAGTATGAGACGGAGGAAACAGCCGTTGATGTCCTCAGTCTCGCTTCCGCGCTCGTGGCTGACGGAAATGACGTTTCCGCCCTTGGAGGCGATTATTTCCGCAACCTTCTGAAGCTGTCCGGGTTTGTCCATAAGCTCAATGCAAAGCTCGCAGGAGCGACCCGTTTTGTAAAGACCGCGCTTGATAACGCGCGAGAGGATAGTAACGTCGATATTACCGCCAGAGACTAAGCAGACCACGTTTTTATTCTTTACGGGGATTTTGTTGAACATTACCGCAGCAACGGAAACTGCGCCCGCGCCTTCTGCGATCATCTTGTGCTGCTCGATAAGAGCGAGGATTGCGGAGCAAATCTCGTCCTCGGTGACGGTCACTATGCCGTCAACGTATTGATTTACAAGCTCAAATGTGTTTACACCGGGCTGCTTGACTGCGATACCGTCGGCTATTGTGGAGATAGACTCGAGACGCTCTATTCTCTTGTTTGCAACCGAGTTGAGCATGCTGGGTGCGCCCTGCGCCTGGACGCCGTATACCTTGCAGTCCGGCTTGAGCTTTTTTATAGCGCACGCAACGCCGGATATGAGTCCTCCGCCACCCACGGGGACGACTACCACATCCACGTCCTCAAGATCGGAGAGGATTTCAAGGCCTATTGTGCCTTGGCCTGCGATAACTCGCTCGTCGTCAAATGGGTGGACGAACGTGTAGCCAAACTCATCGCGAAGCTCCAGAGCTTTTTTGTACGCGTCGTCATATACGCCCTTGACAAGACATACGTCTGCGCCGTAGCCCTTGGTTGCCTCGACCTTGGAGATGGGCGCGCCGTCAGGAAGACAGATAAGAGACTTTATACCGTATTTCGTTGCCGCAAGAGCCACACCCTGCGCGTGATTTCCCGCAGAGCAGGCGATAACGCCGCGAGCTTTTTCCTCCTCGGTGAGTTGGGAGATCATATATCCTGCACCGCGCACCTTAAACGAGCCTGTGAGCTGGAGGTTTTCGGGCTTGAGATAGACCTTGCATTCGGGGTTTATCGCGGGGGAGTAAACAAGGTTGGTTTTACGCACCACGTCTTTAAGGACGAATGAAGCGTGATATATCATATCTAAATTAAGCATAGCTTGACTTCCTTATAATAATATATTCTATATTATAGTCCCAATGACTTTCTTTGTCAATATGAATTTTGAAATTGATTGTTTTTATGTTACTTTGTCAACAGTGACAACTGCTTGCGCTACGCTTCAGCTCGCATTTCTGCGAAATGCAATTCGTAACCAAAACACCGCAAAAGGGCGGGAGGTTGCGATTCCTCCCGCCCTTTTCGGCGCTTTTTGGATACAGTATTTTGAAAAAATGCGGGCTGAAGCGTGGCGTAAGCATTTTTTAGGGGCTGATGCCAAAAAGTATCATAAAAAGATATTTACTTTTTATCCTTAGGCTTTCTTTTCTTGAATATCTTGCTTCTGAACAAAATAACGTTCAGTACCGCAAAGAACAACACGAAAATTATAAGAGTCAGAATAGGCTTTGTCATAGCAAGAGTTGCCAAAAACATCATCGGGAAGCCAAATACGATAGCGGGGAAGTTCTGGTAAACCATATTGTCCGCCGCAGGTGTTTTGAAATCCTCGTCTATCTCACGAAGAAGGATGGTACCTGTGCTTGCCGTACCCGTGAGCATACCGTACATCATAAGGAACTGCTCCTCGAAATAATCCTTAAAGAGAGTTTTTGCAACGATGCGATTATATACATAGGTAACCGCAATTCCCACGACGGCAAGAATAGCCAGAACGCCAACGTAGCTTGCAAGAGTTTCAAGCTGAATAGCAGCAACGCCCGCAACTATCATAATATCAAAGAAGAAATTACTTATACGCGTGAGAAGGAAGTTGTTTGTCTGCTTTCTTCTTATGAGCTGCTTTTTGTTGAGGAAGTTGAGGATCGTCTTAACTACTACTGCCATAAGCACACCAAGCAGGAAGTTAAATCCGTAAATGACGGACTTGAGTCCATCACCAAAGAAGCTTCCGATTATAGCCATAATGCCGTAAGCCAAAACGTAGGTGACGACGACCAGAGCTACCTGAATAGTTATCTTGTCAAGGCTTTCCTGAAGAGGTATTTCGCCCGCAGGGGAGACTTCCTCCACCTGAGAAGAGCCGTCGGATCTGTCGGATTTCTTAAGCCTGCCCTTTTTCTTCATAATATGCATATGTACGACACCGCCAATACTTGCGGAAAGGAATCCGATAGCCGCGATTGCAAGACCGAAATTCGTTCCGTTGACAAAGCCGTTTGCCTGATATATAGAGCCGTAGTTCATCGCCTGACCCGTACCCTGACCAAAGCCAAATGCAAGAAGCACGCCTGCCGCAGGGAAAAAGTTCTTCATTACAAGGGCTGCGATTATGGTAATTCCTATACCGAATATACCCTGAAGAAGATACGTGGACACCGTGGTCACGCCTGTATTGAATATCTCAACTGAGCGAGCCTTGGTCATTTTGTTTTTCGAGGTCTTGAGCGCGGACGCGATAAATCCAAGCGCCAACGCGTGATATGTAATTACCTCAAGAGTGCTATAGCCTTTGCCGTTAAAGACTTCAGCATCAAAAAAGCTATTCTTTGTAATAAGCTTGTAAATTCCTGTTACGAGAAGAATAATCGCGCCGCCGAGAACCGACGTAGGAATAAGAGATTTTTTGAGAAGAGGGATCTTTTTTAGCAAGTGACCGAGCAGCAAGCTGCCAAACAGTACGCCAAACAAAAGCATCCAGCTCCACACGTTAGAGTCCCAAAAATGTATCATTTTTATCTCCTTTGGTGATGTTTTTGTGGCGGAAGAAAAGATTTACGTACTTGAGCGCATTAAATCTCTTTCCTCCCTTGACCTGATAAATGTGGCCGTCGTAATATATATTAAGCTTGTTTTTACCAAGCACAGTAAGGGTGGATATTTCGCCAAAGGGGAGATAGTACGTCTCTTTATCCTCGGCGGTTATTATAATTTTATCTCCGTACAGAGAAATATTTACGTTTTTATGCAGGAGCAGCTTTTTCTTGTAAACTATCTCCTCGGAAAAGCTGGCAGTGTCGATATAAATCGGTGTGTCGGTCATTGACGTCACATCCAGACTGTTGACAAAGTCCTTCTGATAGTCGTACCAATCCGACACAAATTCGTACGGGAATTCAAATCCCTCGCCCTCAAGCTTTTTGTTTTTGAGATATCTTATCTGCCTGTGGCATTTTTTACACTCAATAATGTCGCCGTGGCTTTCAAACTCCGAAAGTCCGCAGAAGGGACACACGTACATCGCGCGCTCAAGATATTCGGCGAGCTTTTTGTGGCGGTATTCGCCGTCGTCCTTTGCTTCATTGACGTACAGCTCCTCACTGATGATTGTGAAAAGCTCATCGTCTGACATTTCTTTGTACTCTTCGGGATATATGACGCGCGAGATATATCCGCGCATCTTACCGCGTCTGACGACGTCACTCCAACGAGGGTGCACGCCGTATCCGCCCTCAATTCTGAAAAGCAGTATAGGGACGTTCAGCTTGCGGGCAAGCATTACAATAGACGGGCTCATATATACGGTCTTTCCGCAGTACGTGCGGTGTCCCTCGGGAGCGATAGCGATGCTTCCGCCCTCCTTTGAGACCTTTATGCAATTAAGAATAGCTCTTATATCTGTGGTCTGCTTTTTTATCGGTATGGGCTCGACGAGGAACTTTATAAGAGAGGACAGCCAGCCCTTTGAGAACAAGTCCTCGGACGCAAGATAATAAAGCGGTCCCTTGAATGCCAGACCTACGAAGAACTGGTCAAACGCCGTTTGATGATTTAACAAAATAAGATACGGGCGCTTTTGCTGATCCTTGAATTTCTCCACCTTGATATTGTATCTCAGGCGGGAATATACTCCAAGGGTGTATCGCAAAAGGAAGGTCACTACGTGGTGACGCGGCTTTACCCACTTTTTCTTTGATTTCTTTCCGCTCATATACGTTTCCTCAAAATCATCTTGATTTCGGTATGGATTTATGACAAATACAGACTTTTTACAATGCAAAAAATCATACACCTATCACATTATACCATATCAATATTATCATATTAAATAAAACTCAAAATTAACCCTTTGTAAATTTTTTAGAATTATGGTGATTTTTGTCGAAAAAACAGGCGCGAGTGTCAAACTCACGCCTGTTTGTATAAGATTACAGCTTTTTACGCTTGGACATTCTCTTTGCGTAGCGTCGTGTCATAGTGTTTATGCTACTGAGAACCACATCGGATGTAAGTCGCTTTTCTCTGTTTTTGCGGTTTTCGGCCTCGTGCTCCCTGATATTCTGATAAACGACCTCGGGATCGTCGGAAATAAACAGCTCGCGCAATACCTCGTCAGTATATTTCACGCCGAATTCGTACATATTATCGACTCGGTTGGGGTCGAAAACTATGCTGTCCCACGTTCCCTGGTTGGGGAAATTGTAGAGCTTGATAACCTTTCTGTCAAACTCCTCGCTCTCGAACATATAGCTGTGACCGTCAAAATATATGACGAAAATATAGTCAAGATCTCGGTTTACGAGGGGGTAGACGGGTATATTATCAAGAGCGGCTCCGTCGAGCAGAGTTCTGCCGTTAAGACGAATTCCCTTGTTGAATATCGGCACTGCGAGTGCGGCGCACATATAGTCTCTCATAAGAGGAGCGGAAAGCTCGTGGAAGGGGATATATTCCACCTTCCTGTCGGTAAAATTCCAGACTGTTCCAAACATTTCGTAGGGAAGTATTACTTTGTCGGGAATAAGAGAGCGTATCTTCACCACCATATCGGGAATGCTTGGATATGAGAAAATAAAGCGACCTGCGTTTGTCACGTCAATATTCTTCCATTCCTGCATCAGTATGTCGGTTTGGTTGGTGCCGAAGGCGTAGGCGTTGAGAACACCTATTGAGGATGCGCTTATACACTTTATTGATTCGCGACCGAAAAAGTCTTCTATGGCCTTAAGACAGCCAAGCTCGTAGGGTCCTCGGCTACCGCCGCCTGCGAGAACTATTCCTATTTTAGGCATAAAGCGCTCCTTTCTTCGACTTATTTTGACACGCGCTTAATCATTGTATCATATACCGATTGCGGTTGTCAAGTGGGTGAGCGTATTATCTCAAAATTAATTTTTTCCAATTCAAAAGAGAAAACACAAAAGGACACCGGAAAGTGTCCTTTTGTGTTTAATTTTCTGTTTAATTTGTATTTTCGCGCACTATCAAAACGCCCTGATATGCGGGAATAATTACTTCTGTGGTGCCCTGAGAAAGATCAATAGTTTCGATGTTGCCTGATCCCGGGTAGTAGATGGTCGCTGTTCCCGTATATCCGTCGGTGTAGCTCCACTGCACCGTCATATCCGTATCATTTGTGTTGACGAGGAAGGATACGTCGTGGGTATTCGAGGCGAAGTCACCCATTAAGAGATCTTTGGTTTCTCCGCTGCGCACTGTAGTGATGATGCTTGTGGAAAGAACTTCTTTTACCTTTCTCGGCAGAGCTGATATAGAAGCCGCGGTGGATTTTTCAAAGCTTGTAAGAATGCTTGCAATTTCCTCCTCTTGACCGAGCTCAAGACCGTGGGTTATATTGGACTTAAAGAAGAATACCTTGCCACCGGCATTTGCAAAGTCGGCAAGCTTTTGGAGAGCCTCAACTGACATATACTCTGTAAAGGGAATAACTATTACAGAGTAGCTTCCAAGACCGATGACCATTTTTCCGTCCTCTGTAATCTTCGCCTGAGAGATACTCTCGTCGTCAAGAACTGTAAAGAGAAGCTGGTTTTGCAACAGCGCCAGGCAAAGCTTTTCGTAATTTGTGTTGATTTCGCTCGCGTTGGTGTCGCCCTTGCCTGTTTCGGAGGAGTGATCGCTGTCTGCGTCGTGGTATGCCTGAACTGTAGCAATGGGATAGAATATTCCGAGCTCTCCGCACTCAACCGTTTCGTCAAGAATTGTGTTAAGACGACCTATATAAGTGTTCATCTCATTGAGCTCTGCGATGGTATAGTCTCTTGTCGGATTTATGACGTTATATATATTCGTACCGAGCAGTCGCGTTATGGAAAGTCCCGCGATAGAGACGCCGAGTTTATCCTCGTAATTATCAAGAGCGCTTACCGCATTGGGATTGAATTCTATCATTACGTCGTTCTTGCCTGTGTTTTTAGCAGCGGAGGAGACGTAGCGGAGTCCCATATAGTTCCCGATAAAGTTTTGTCTGAGAAGATTGTAGGGGTCAACCCAGAGAACGTCAGCACCGGGGATGGACATGCCGCCTACTACCTGCATAAAGTTGCCGCCGTAGGTCTCGATATGGTCGTTCATATCCTCCTCAAACAGAAGGTGTCCCGACGACGCGACGCCGTTCGCCTCGCACCATTCGGTTATCTGGTCGATATAGGATTCCTTGAACATATTAGCGATAAGCTGATAGTAATTGAGTCTTATCATTCGGTCGTAAACCTCGGAGCCTGAGAACAGACTGGGAATATTTATCTCATAGCCATAGGTTTCATAAAATCTCTCCGCAAGGCCGTCCGTCCAGACGACATAGTCTGCCATGCCTCTGTTTCCGAGCTGGGGCTCGTCAGTAAAGAACGCCGTAATATTTTTGAAGGATTCACCGAAATTATCCTTGTACTGCTGGTGCGTGAGTTCAATAAAGCACTTGACTGCCTCGGGATTGAGAAGGTCAACGTCACGAAGAGTCGTAAAGTCGGTTCTGTTCTCGACCTCGTTATAAGTATAGCGAAGAAGATATATATCAAGCCTCCACTCGCCGGACGCATCAGCGGATACGCTGCCGTCATAGTTGACCTTAAGATTTACAGAGCCCGAGGTGTCCGTAAGGATGGCCTGCATGATGCCCAACTCTATATGCTTTCCGTTTTTGTCGCCCAGGGTATAGGATGCGACTCCGCCCGTACCTGTTAGGACGATATGCTCAATACCCGTGGCTTCCCACTCTCGTCCTGGCTGACGGTCGAGGACAAGACCGTATGCCTTGCCGCTGGGCCACTGATATTCGTCGTATATCCAAAGAACCATATCCTTGCTTGCCGCGTAATCATACACGTTCTTGAGAATAGCAAACTCATGGGGGTCCTTGAGATAATTTTGATTGAAATTTACGTTGGAAACTATGCCGCCGTAGCCCTGAGACAAAAATCTGTCGATGGGGGCGGTGCTTGTTCCAAAGCCGTAGGCAAGCCAATTCATTTTCTTGTTATTTGCGGGGGTTTCAAATTGCTCGCCAAGCCAAAAATCTTGATAATTCACGTTGGGGTTCTCCTCGTTAGAAGAATCTGGTTTGAGTTGTATAAGTTCTGCGGCAGCTTCAGCTGTCTCAAAAAACGCGTAAGCCTTTATGTAGTATTGCACGCTTACAGGAAGTCGGCCGGAGCTCGATGAGTCGGCACTGTACAAATCAAATCTTAGCTCGGTATAATTGCCGAAATAAGGTAAATTGGTTGGCGCGTATATCATCGTGCTCAGATCGGTCAGCTTGCAGACTATAAGCTGCCAGTCGTCGGTAAGCTGGTGAGTGAAGGGCTGACACGGATAGTTGCTTCCTGTTGCGGTGGTTTTGAAACGAAGCTCTCCCTTGATGGAGGGATCGTTGGTTTTTACCAGGATTGCAAAATACGGATATTTCTGACAGTTCAGTTGGAGCGATGGAAGCTTAAGCAAAAAGAAGGGATCATCAGAATATCCACTGCCTGAGTCTGTAAACGCCAGGCTTGCATAGCCGTCGTCGACGTCTACGTGAAGATTGTGAGCTCCCGCAAGACTTGACGAAATGGTTTGAGAATCTGACAGATTGATGCAATTGTCGAATTGAGGAACCGGTTTTTCAGTGGGCTTCTCTGTAGGAGCTTCTGTAGGAGCTTCTGTGGGAGCTTCAGTGGGCTTCTCTGTAGGAGCTTCTGTAGGAGCTTCTGTGGGAGCTTCAGTGGGCTTCTCTGTAGGAGCTTCTGTAGGAGCTTCTGTAGGAGCTTCTGTAGGAGCTTCTGTGGGAGCTTCAGTGGGCGCTTCGGTAGGAGCCTGTGTGGGAGCTTCCGTGGGAGGCTCTGTGGGCGCCTCGGTAGGAGCCTGTGTGGGAGCTTCTGTAGGAGGCTCAGTGGGCGTCTCGGTAGGAGTCTGTGTGGGAGCTTCTGTAGGATTCTCTGTGGGCGCCTCAGTAGGAGTCTGCGTAGGCTGAGTTTCCGTCGGCTTTTCGGTCGGCTTTTCGGTCGGTTTTTCCGTCGGTTTTTCCGTCGGCTTTTCGGTGGGCTTTTCAGTCGGTTGCTCTGTTGGAGTCGACGTGGGAGTCGGCGCGGGTGGATTTTGATTACACGAGGAAAGCACTCCGAGCAGGAGAGAACAGACCAATATCCAGGTTAAACGCTTCTTCATTTCAATAACCATTCCTTTCCAAATAAGTCGGGAAAAATTCTAACCGTATAATATACCTTTATTTTATCATAAGCCGAGGGGATTGTCAACAGACACAGTTCACTTTATCCTCAAAATAACCATAAAAAAAGCCCAACGGCAGCTCCTTTTTAGAGATTATGTTGCCATTGGGCTATATTTTAATTTTCGCTCTTTGCTTTTTTTTTGCACAAAAAGTATATTCCGTAAAACGCGGATATGTATATCAGAAAAATCAGAACCACGCAAAGAGGGTAGAACACGGGATGACCGCCGACAAGATTATACAGTATGTCGTAGGGTGTTCCGTCTCCCCTGACAAGGAACATATAGTTGTAGTCAATGATCTTGTTGACGGTGAATGCCGCGACGCAGAAAAAGCCGAGAATTGAAAATGCGATTGGCATATTTCTCTTTTTCATACTCGTCATTCCCGATATTGCTATATACAGGGACGCAAACGCGGAAATACAGTGAGTGGTTGCGGACACCATGTTGTCAAATGAAAGCACGGGGTATGCGTTGTAGTTTTGCGCCGCGCCGACTGTACCCAGCACTCCGCCGAGTATACCAAAGATAAGCACGAAATCAAGGGACGCGTCCTTAAGTCTTCCGCGGCCGAACGCAGCAAGCGGAATTGTGATGAGCTGAATACTGCACAAAAACAGGGGAAGCTGTATAGTCCAATGCATAGGGTCGCCCGTAACTGCGCAACCCATAATTATTTTGAATATTTCAAAGCTGTCTATAAGTATCGCCGCCCAGACAAGCACCTTGTTTTTCTGCTCGTAGCTCTTGTTGCGGTGACTGATACCGAGCCAGATGGACAAAGCAAGCATTGCGGCAAGCATAATAGAAACGAAAAGTATATGCTGCCACGAGTACGCGCCCTCGGGGGTGCGCTGATAGCCGCCAAAACCAAAAAATTCTTTTATACCGTTTACTAAAACTCCCATAAAATCTCCAAAAAGTAAAAAACTAGTCGTTTTCTGTCATATTATAGCATATTTTGATGGGAAATATAGGATATTGTAGCTTTTTTAAGAATTATTAAGAATTGAAATTTGCTTCTAAAACAAAACGGCGTCATTCGTGACGCCGTTTTTAAGATTATTCACTTATTATTTTTTGCCAGATTGCGCATCAATATCTCGTGCATAACAATTATACACGCGAGGAGAATTAACAAATACACGGGCAAAAGTGAAATTGAGATGTGTTCTGCAATAAGACCGAACAGCGGGGGCATTACAAGAAAGCCCACGTAAGCAAATGCCATCTGCACGCCTATCATTGCCTGAGATTTGTCTCTTCCAAAGACGTCGGGGGTCATATGTATAATGCAAGGATACACGGGCGCACAGCCTAAGCCTATCAGTATAAAGCCAATCAGCGCAAATATAGAGCTTGCGGGAATAAAGAGTAGTATAATTCCCACCGAGATTATGCCCAGCCCCATTCTTATCAGAAAATGGTCGCCGAGCTTCATAGCGAGAAAGCCGTTGACAAATCTTCCAAACGTAAGACCCAAGTAGTACATACTCGCAAGTCCTGCCGCAACCTCGGGGGCAAACTCCCATTTTTGCACGAGATAGCTGCTTGTCCAAAGAGACGTCGTCAGCTCAAGCGCGCAGTAGCCGAAGAACATAAGAAAGCAGGGAAGCGCATTTTTAATTGAGAATATTTCTCTGAACGATAGGGGAGGCGACTGCTCCTGAATGTCGCTTGCCGAGTCGGCGCGCTCCGCCCGTCTCCAGACGGGCAGACTTATAAATATGAAAGCGCAAAGCACCGCCTGAATGATTGAAACTATAAGATAGCCGTAGCTCCAACCGTCAAGACGTACGAGCGCAAAGCTCATAATGTACGGACTGATAGACGCGCCAACTCCCCACATACAGTGAAGCCAGCTCATATGCTGAGCCTTGTAATGAAGCGCGACGTAGTTGTTCAGTATCGCGTCAACACCGCCCGCGCCAAGTCCGTAGGGTATCGCACAAACTATCAGCATCCAGAACTGATTGCTGATTGAAAAACCGAAAAGGCCAATGGCGGTAAGCATAACGCTGACCGCGGTCACTTTGCCCGTGCCGAATTTTCGGAGCAATCTGTCGCTGAAAAGGCTGGAGAGTATCGTTCCCAGACAAATCACCATAGATATGATGCCCGCGTAGGACATAGGAACGCATATTTCCTCGTGCAGCACAGGCCAAGCTGAGCCGAGCAGCGAGTCGGGCAGACCGAGACTTATAAAGCAGATGTATATTAAAACTAAAAGTAGAGTGGACATGTGAAGGTACCTGATGTGATATGTGTGCTGTTTAGAAGCAAAGTTTTTGTGGCGAGGGGATGTCGTGTATGAATTAAAAGCATCCGTGTTCTACCGGACTTTTATTGCTATGCTAGCAAACGAAACTATGTAATTAAAGCAAATCTGCGTTTACCTGCGAATGATATTTGGGAAGGATTTCCGGATTGAGCAATTCTGTGAATTGATATCGTCCTATTTTGTTTCTTTCCATACATTGATTTGCAGCATTTAGGTTGAAGAAAAATTCTCTTTCACCTATACTTGAACATCCAATCATTGAGGGGGAAAACAGTAGTCCTGCTCTATTATTATAATTTCCGGTAATATTCAAGGTTGATATAATGATTCTATCCTTTTTCGGAATAGACGCTCTGACGGAAAACCATGTTAAAGTGCGGGTGTATAAAAGCATGGCTTCGGCTTCTTCCGGCACGTGATCCATGATTTCTTCCGATATTGCGGTCAAATATGAATCCCAAACAAAGTCTAAAACCAGTGCGACGCGATAACCATTTTCGCATACATAGGCATATAAATCGCCTTTATGTAAGGTTGGTTCTCGCTTTGCGGTTGACTTTTTAGGTTTTTTAATTTTTGCGTTCTCGGAATTGATCTTTTCCCAAAACTTTAGCAGTGCTTTACGTCGGCTCTTTTCAAGCTGTGGTTCCAATCCGAGCTCGTTCCAGAATTTCAAATCCAAGTCTGTATCTATGATATCCTTAATTTTTTGCCATAGCCAATCATCTTTGACACCGCACTCCCAGAGGCACTGTGCCAATGCATAGTACACGGTATAGAGCATCGTAGAAGATTCTTCATCAGAAAATTCTGCTTGATATTCAGTTAAAATCGTATGATATATATCTATGGCAACAGCATCGTCTTTATACAGTTCAAAGAATTCGTCGTACACATCCATAAATTCATCGCTTTGTTTTATACCTGTTCCCCATGCGCCCATAACTATACCCCCTTTTTTACCATTATACTACAATTTTGTAAATATTTCAAGCAATAAAATCCGGATTTACGCGCCTCGCTTCAAAGTAATTAAAAACTTCGGCCAGATTTGAACTTTAACATAAATTGCGGAGCAATTTGTGTATGTCATTTCAAATCGGCTAGCCCAGCCAACACAAAGGGCGCCCCGATGGGACGCCCTTTGTGTTGGCTGGGGTGGCCAGATTTGAACTGACGAATGCAGGAGTCAAAGTCCTGTGCCTTACCGCTTGGCGACACCCCAATATTTGTACTGTGATATTATATCACACCGAGGGCGAGAATGTCAATACCCTTGAGGTAAAATAAAAAGTTCTTTTTTGCCTATCCGGGACGAAGAAAATCGAATGGTTTTTGAGGCATTTTCAGAAAATGTCTTTACATTTCCCCAAAAATCAGTTAAAATATAAATATAGAGACGCAAATATGAAAGGGAGAGCTTCAAATATGAAAAAAACGGCGTACACACCCGAACAAATAAAAATGTTGAATCTTTTGTCTAAGCAATATCCCTCGATACAGACGGCAGGGGCAGCTGTCGTCAATCTCAACGCGATACTCAATCTACCAAAGGGAACCGAGCACTTCCTCAGCGACCTTCACGGCGAGGCGGAGGCGTTCAAGCATATACTTAACAACTGCTCGGGAGTCATCAGAGAAAAGGTGGACAATTTGTTTTACCGCTTTGTTTCCGAGAGCGAGAGACGCGAGCTTTGCACGCTTATATACTATCCTGCGGAAAAAATAGAGGAGCTTCACGCCAAGGGCGAGGACACATCCGAGTGGTATGACCTCACGCTTTACAGACTCGTTGACCTTGCTCGCTCGGTGGCGTCAAAGTACACGCGTTCAAAGGTGCGTGACGCGCTCCCGTTTGAATATCAGAACATAATCGACGAGCTGCTTCACACCTCGGGCGAGGAGCACAACAAGCAGGAATATTACAGAAATATTATCTCCACCATAATCGAGATAGGTCAGGCGCCCGCATTCGTTGAAGCGCTCTGCTCACTTATCAAGCGAATGGCGGTGGACTGTTTGCACGTGGTCGGCGACATTTACGACAGAGGACAGCGCGCGGACAAGATACTTGATATGCTTATGGCTCACCATAACGTTGACGTTCAGTGGGGCAACCACGATATCGTGTGGATGGGTGCTGCGGCGGGAAGTGCTACCTGCGTTGCGAGCGTACTTAACCTTGCTGTGCAGTACAACACGCTTTCGCTTGTTGAAAACTCCTACGGAATAAGTCTTCGCGATCTTATCGGCTTTGCGCAGGAGACCTACGGCGACTGCACGGGCTTTATGCCTCGCTCTGCTGAGGATAAGGACTACATCAAGAACAATATGAGCAGTTTGTCTAAGGCTCACAAGGCGATAGCTATAATTCTTTTCAAGCTTGAGGGACAGCTTATTATGCGTCACCCCGAGTATGAGATGGATGGCAGACTTTTGCTTGACAAGATAGACCGCGTCAAAAAGACGGTCACTATCGAGGGGGTAGAATATTCTCTTGACGACTGTGATTTCCCGACGATTGATATAAATGATCCTTACGCGCTCTCGCCCGAAGAGGAGGGACTTATGGCATCGCTGACTCGCGCATTCAAGCACAGCGCGGCACTTCAGGCTCACGTCAAGTTCCTTTATGCCAAGGGAAGCCTTTACAAGATATACAATCAAAATCTGCTTTTCCACGGTTGTATTCCGATGACGGCAGATGGCGACTTCCAATCCGTGACGCTTTACGACGGACGCTCAGTATCGGGCAAAGAGTATATGGACAGCTGTGACAGAATAGCGCGTCTTGCCTACTATAATGGCGACCGTAATGCGCTTGACTTTATGTATTATCTCTGGTGCGGAAAGCGCAGTCCGCTTTTCGGACGCGAGAAAATGACCACCTTTGAGCGATGCTTTATCTCGGACAAGACTGCGTGGACGGAAAAGAAAAACCCCTATTACTCGTTTATTGACAATTACGGCGCTATATGCAAGATACTCCACGAGTTTGGACTTGATGAGAGAAGTTCTCACGTCATAAACGGACACGTTCCCGTAAAGGCGGGCGCTGGCGAAAATCCCGTCAAGGCAAACGGAAGATATATACTTATCGACGGCGGCTTCTGCAAGGCGTACCACACCACCACGGGAATTGCGGGATATACGCTTATTTACTCGTCGCGAGGACTCCGACTCGTATCTCACGGTGCATTTGAGGGCAAAGCGGCGGCTATCAAGGAGAATAAGGACATTCTTGCCACCACAGACGTCGTGTTTGAGATGATGAACAGACGAATGATGGTTGCCGACACCGACGAGGGTAAGGAGCTTATCGAGCGCAAGTCAGACCTTAAGGCTCTGCTTGATGCGTACCGCACGGGTATTGTAAAGCCAAACGAGCAAATTTGATTTTAATAAAAAACGCTTGCCGCAAAGGGTGATGTTCTTAGCGAAGAATTTATAAAACATCTTACATTATTTGATCCGCAGTAAACAAATAATTAACCCCGACAGATCTGTCGGGGCTTATTTATTCTTTTCGATAAATTGGAATTTATCTGATGACTATTCCATATAAACTAGCAAAGCAATAATGTTCAATGGTTCTCCTTCTTTGTCAGGAGCCTTTACATCACGAAAAGTATACGTTACAACCTGACCAACACTATATGCATATGCTTGATCACAAACTAGCCAAACAACTTCACCGAACGCAGCTTTATCCTTGTCTGAACCGAGGGATACCAATAATTTTCCGTCTGTGATTTCTTTAATTTCACCATATCCCATGCAATCTTCGTTAGTAGGATACTTGGATAAATCGGCAGAGTATTTTACTGGTTCGGTATCTGCAGGAATATGACTGCTACGGCATCCAACTATCCCCAATATACAGAATAATGCTACCAATAGTGTTACAATCTTTTTCATAACAAAAACCTCCTATAAATTTTTGTTTGTCGCTCTCATTTATCGCCAGTTTCGCCTTTGTATTACAAAGGCACAGGGCAAAGCCCATCCCCCTATTCCTCTGTGTATAATTCGTCGTAGTACCAACGGATAGGGTTTTCGTAAATATATTTCGCGATTTCCTCATAATCCTCTCGACCTCGGATAATATGCTCATAAAATGATGTTTGAAACAATTTCCCGTCAAATCCGTTCTTTTTACATTCTCTTGTAGTTAACGATTTATACGCGCAAACGATATCCGTGATCGTAGGGCGGGGGCTTGCTCCCGCCGTTTTGCCGTTTAGAATCATAATTGCGTGTATATGGTTAGGCATGATTACATATTTGTCAACCGCAAGATACGGATATCGGTCTTCCAGCAAGAATAATTGTTTCTCTGCAATCTTTCCGAATAATGTGTATTTTATCCCGGTTGTTTCGGCGGGAGCAAGCCCCCGCCCTACGACACGCGATAGCATACATCGTCTGTTCTCGGTGCATATCGTTACAAAATATGCGCCCGCAGAACTGTAATCATAATTGTCAAGGCGGGGATGTTTTCGTTTCGGTAATTCTTTTTCTTTATCCATTTGCATCACCCATATCATTATAACACAAATCGGCAGAGAAAACAAGTTCTCTGCCAAAATTTTTGTGCCTGCAAATTCTCCGTTAAGGACAACAGAGAAAGGCAAGCGTTTTTGTTATTCGTGATTTTATTCGTTGGGTGTTTCTTCAACCGCAGGGATTTCTTCAACCACAGGAGTTTCTTCAGCCGCAGGAGTTTCCTCAACCGCAGGGATTTCTTCAACCACGGGGATTTCTTCAACCACGGGAGCTTCCTCGACTACGGGAGCTTCCTCAAGTGTGGGGGCTTCCTCAATTACAGGTGTAGCCTGCGCGGACGCTATTGCGTCGTTGGTAAGCTGTGCCACGCGGGCAAGCTCGAACTCCTCGCGAGCAATAATTCCGTTGTTTTCGGTCTCTGCCGCGTGAATCTTATTAAAGAGTATTCCCGCAAATATAAGGAATGCTCCGATTGCGGTGGGCAAGTAATTAGGCAATGAGGTTGACAGCTCATATTCGCCAATGTTAAAGTTGACGGACGAGCTTGCGCCAAAGGAGATAGCGGCATATATGATACCCATCACCAGCATAAACTTGCCGGGGCAACTGTTAGCCGTATATTTGTTAAAGATACAAGCGCCCTCAAGCTTCATAACGTAATCTTCAGCGTTTTTAAGCATAATACTGTAAATAATGTAGAAGGGGATAAAAAGCGACAAAATTACTGTTAAGCCTATTAAGAAGCCTATAAAGAACCACACATCCGTGACCATAGACGCAATTTCCACGGCTTTCTCGTATGTGACGATCCCCTCTGCATAGAGCTCATCTGCGAGCTGCTGCGCAAACTCGCCGTCTTCAAAGGCGGCCTTTATCGCGTTTTGCTTTGCAAGGACAAAAATCATAAAGCATATCATCAGGGCTAACACTACTATAAGCAATATGTAAAGCACCTTCGAGAATATACGCCAACCCTTAAAGAGCCATCTTATCTTTCGGATATTCTTTGCCTTGAGAGCGGACTTTGCGGAATACAGACCCCAGCAGGCGATAACTGCCAAGAGAGAGAGAACAAACGTAAGTATTGCTTCAATACCCGCGCCTGTAAAGATGGATATAAAGCTTACTCCGCAGAGAATGCTTGTGAAAATAGAAAAGATAAGAAACAGCTTGGAATGGAAAAAATCGGAAAGAATAGCAAGCGTTTTATTTTTAGCCGCAAGAAATCTACCCTTTTGCAGTTCCATAGCGAAATGCTCGCCACATACGTTACAAATTACAGAGCCGTCGTTCAGCTCAGCACCACATTTTGGACAATACATAAAAACCTCCGCTTAGTATTATTTCTCGCCCGTGAGCGAGATTATACACTTTTATTATATCACAAAAGTTGATAATGTTCAAGGTGTTTTTCTGTTTTTTGCCGTTTTCCGCGCCGTTGATTTTTTGATTGACATAACTATTTATTTATGATAAAATATAAAGAGAAATAATCAGAACACGAAAGGCAGAGAATGTCTATGAAAAAAAGTATAAAAAGGCCCGAGCTGCTCTCGCCTGCAGGCAACTTTGAAAAGCTCAAGGCTGCGCTTCTTTACGGCGCGGACGCGGTGTACTGCGCGGGAATAAATTTCGGTATGCGCTCGGCGGCGGATAACTTTACGGTCGAGGAGCTTTGTGAGGCGGTAAAATACACCCACGAACGAGGAAAAAAGATATACCTTACCTTAAATACTATGCCCCACGGCGACGAATATGCAGACCTTGAAAAATTTATTGTTGAAATAAAGGATTTCGGGATAGACGCGTTCATAGTCGCAGACCTTGGCGTTATGGCGCTTGTAAAGAGAGTTGCGCCCAATATGGAGATACACGTCTCCACACAGGCGAGCATAGTCTCCCCCGAGGCGGCAAGAGCTTATGCGGCGCTTGGCGCAAAGAGACTTGTTCTTGCGCGCGAGCTTGACTTCAATGAGATAAAGGCCATAAGAGACGGACTTGACGACGATATTGAGCTTGAGGCGTTTATTCACGGCTCGATGTGCGTGTCGTACAGCGGCAGATGTATGCTCTCGCAGATGCTCACGGGCAGAGACGGCAACAGAGGCAAATGCACTCAGCCTTGCCGTTGGAACTACGTGGTCTATGAGGAAAAGAGACCTGACACTCCCATACCGATAGAGCAGACAGAGCTTGGCACGTTTATTATGTCCTCAAAGGATATGTGTACTATTGAGCATATCCCTGAGCTTATAGCGAGCGGCATAGACTCCTTCAAGATAGAGGGCAGAATGAAATCCGCGTATTATACCGCAGTTGTGACGAATGCGTACAGAATGGCGATAGACGCGTATCTATCCGACCCCGAAAATTACGTATATAACCCGGATTGGTACAGAGAGCTTGACAGCGTATCCCACAGAGAATACTGCACGGGATATTATCTTGACAAGCCGATAGAGAACCACCAGCTTGCAACACAGAACGGCTATATACGCGAAAAGGCATATTTCGCCACCGCCACAGACTATAATGAACAAGAGGCGGCTATTCTGTCAGGCCTTGGAGTTGAGCTTGAAAATAGCGACGGCAGACTTTACAGATTTATACAGAGAAACAAGGTGTCCCTCGGCGACAGCGCGGAGATCATCTCTCCGTCGAGAATAGGCAAGCCGTTTACTGTCACGGAGCTTTACTCGCAAAAGGGAGAGGCTATACCCTCAGCTCCTCATCCTTCAATGATATTCTGGTGCAGAGTGCCGTTTGACGTGAGCGAGGGAGATATTATAAGATCGGGAGACTGATATGATCGAAATATTAAAAAGTATTCTTTTTGGAATAGTGGAGGGGGTGACCGAGTGGTTGCCCGTCTCAAGCACGGGACATCTCATTCTGCTTGACGAGTTTTTGAAGCTTGACGTTGCCCCTGCGCTTGGCGCGACCTTTGCCGAAGAATACGGCAGTATGTTTGAGGTAGTCATTCAGCTCGGCGCGATACTTGCCGTTGCGGTCATATACTTCCAAAAGCTCAATCCATTTTCGCGCCAAAAGGACACTTTTGAGAAAAAGGAAACTTGGAAGCTCTGGGGAAAGGTTGTGATAGCCAGCATTCCCGCGGCGCTTGTCGGAGTTGTTGGCGATAAGATACTTGAAAAGCTTTCGGGCAAGGATATAGACGGTTGGATATTTAATTGGAAGACTGTCGCGGCGGCGCTCATAATCTACGGAATTTTGTTTATCATAATTGAAAAATTCCACAAAAACCGAGCGTCCGTTGAGCGAGTTGAGGACATAAGCATAACTCAGTCCTTGGCGATCGGTTGCTTTCAGGTGCTTTCCATAGTGCCCGGCACGTCTCGCTCGGGCTCGACTATACTTGGCGCGAGAATGATAGGCGTATCACGTCCTGCGGCGGCGGAATTTTCGTTCTTCCTTGGAATTCCCGCGATCGCTGGAGCGGCGCTTATAAAGGGCGCGAGCTTTGTAAAGTACGTTATGGAAACCGACGTCAGCATTCCCGCAACTGCAATATTTGCGCTTATCACGGCTACCGTTGTGTCCTTTGCGGTGTCTATGGTAGTTGTCAGATTCCTTGTGGATTTCGTGAAAAAGCACAGCTTTATTCCTTTCGGAATTTACAGAATCGCGCTCGGCGCTCTTGTTATAATATACTTCCTTGTCAGAGGCTAAACAATGGAAAAATTGACTTTGAGATACCCTGTTATAGTTGAGGGTAAATACGATAAAATAAAGCTTTCGTCAATAGTCAGCGGCACGATAATCACGACCGACGGCTTTGGGCTTTTCAAAAACGCAGAGAGGCTGTCGCTTCTCAAAAGGCTTGCCGAAAAGACCCCCGTGATAGTTCTGACCGACTCGGACGGAGGCGGCAAGGTGATACGCTCGCATATTACCTCGGCAATACCAAAGGATAGACTTATCCAGCTCTACACCCCGCAGATAAAGGGCAGGGAAAAGCGCAAAACGGTTGACTCCGCCGAGGGCTTTCTCGGCATCGAGGGTGTTGATGCGCAGATTCTCTACGATCTGCTTTTGCCGTTTTCTGTTGGGAGTGACGGAGAGATAACCCGCGCCGAGATAACAAAGACAGACTTTTTCTGCGACGGACTTTCCGGTGGCGAGAACAGCTCTCAAAAGAGAGATGCTCTGGCAGTTCTGCTTGGATTGCCTCGCGATATGACCGCAAACTCGCTGCTTGAGGCAGTGAAAATCCTCTGCACGTACGAGGAATATAAGTCCGCGGTAGAGCAGTTGAACTGATTGAAAAACACCGTTTACATAACGTGAACGGTGTTTTTTCTAAATTGACAAAGCATTATGTGTATGCTATAATTTTACGTAGAAAGCTTTTGAAAAACATACAGGAGACTGATATGAAAGAAACAAAGGACGCTCAAAAACCCCTCGAGCTTAATATTGACGGCAGTGTAATTTATTCGGACAAGTTTTACGAGGAATATATATCAGACTTTCAGCCAAACAATAAAAAAAGACTGTTTTACAGATTTGTCAAACGGAGCTTTGACATAGTCGGATCGCTGTTTTTGATGACTCTGCTCGCGCTTCCGATGCTTGTGATCTCCATAATCATCAAGTGCGACAGTAAAGGTCCCGTGATCTTTGACGGTGAGCGAATAGGGCAAAACGGTAAAAGGTTCAAATGCTATAAATTCAGGACTATGAACATAGACGCGCCGCGCGAATGCCCCTCGTCTTTGCTTGAAGACCCCGATGAACATCAGACAAGCGTGGGAAAATTTCTTCGCAAATACTCGCTTGACGAGCTGCCCCAGATGCTGTGCGTGCTTTTAGGAAGTATGAGCTTTATAGGCTACCGCCCTCTTGTCCCTGCGGAGCAGAACTGCAACTCTATGAGAGAGCAGCTCGGCGTGCTTACAATGCGCCCGGGCATCTCGGGATACGCGCAAGTAAACGGCAGAGATAAGGTCTATTATAAAAACAAGGCGATAATGGACGCGTATTACGTAAAGAATGCGTCTGTCTGGCTTGATGTGAAGATCATGATAAAAACCATATCGGTGATTTTTTCGCAAAAGGAGGACGTGTCCTGAAAGTCGGGCGGCAACATAAAAAGACTTGTTGACAATACAACATCTGTGTGATATAATTTAGTTGTGTTTACAACAAACGTTTATGAAAAGGAAGAAACCATGCGGGAAAGATACCAGTTATTCACAACCATCATTGCAAATATTAACAGAAGCATAAAGAGAATAAAGACGGAGGAAATGGCAGAGTTTGACTTAAAAAGCGTTCACCTTTCCTGCCTTTACTATTTGCACAAGCAAAGCATGACGGCAAAGGAGCTTTGCCGCGTGTGTGAGGAGGACAAGGCAAACGTTTCTCGTTGCGTTGAGCATCTTGAAGAGAACGGATATATTAAGGCTCGTCCCACAGGCTCAAAAAGATATAAAGCTCCGCTTGAGCTGACCGAGCAAGGTCACAAGGCCGCGGAAATTATAAACGTCAGAGTGGGAATGATACTTGACGAGGCGAGCGTTGGCATCTCCGACGCCGACCGAGAGATACTTTACAGAAGCCTTGGAATAATCTCAGAAAATCTCCAGAAAATATGTGATAATTACGACGCGGAGGAGTAATTTAGATGAAGATAACCACCATCTTGTTTGATCTTGACGGCACGCTTCTGCCGATGGATCAGGACTGCTTTGTAAAGACGTATTTCGGCGCGCTTGCAAAAAAACTCGCGCCTCACGGCTACGAGCCGAAGGAACTCACAAATGCCATATGGCAGGGAACTGCCGCAATGGTAAAAAACAACGGCGAAAAGCTCAATAAAGACGTGTTTTTTGATACTTTCAGGGTCTATTACGGCGAGCGGGCAGATACCGAGCAGTATCTGTTTGACGAGTTTTACGAGCAAGACTTTGACCGCGAGGTAAGTGTCTCTTGCGGATATGATCCCGATTCCTCGTGGGCGATAAAGCAGATAAAGAATATGGGATTTAAGGTTGCGCTGGCGACAAATCCGCTATTTCCGTCATCCGCGACTATGAGTCGAATAAAGTGGGCTGGGCTTGACCGCAACGACTTTGAGCTTGTCACGACCTATGACAACTCCCGTCATTGCAAGCCTAACCTTGACTATTACAGAGATATTCTCGCCACACTTGGCGTGTCGGCAGAGGAATGTCTTATGGTAGGCAACGACGTTGGCGAGGATATGATAGCTGAGCAGCTTGGCATGAGAGTATTCCTTTTGCCCAGAGATCTTATAAATAAGCAGGACGTAGATATTTCGCTATATCCAAACGGAGACCTTTTCGCGCTTGTTGAATACGTAAAAAATATAAATAAGGAAACGAACGAATGAACATGAACAGAAAAATCAAAATAGTGGCAGACTCGTCCTCGGACGTGTTCACGCTTTCGGGCGTGGAGTTTGAGTCCGCGCCGCTCAAAATTATCACGGACAAAAAGCAGTATGTTGACAATGATGAGCTTGATGCGCATAAGATGGCGACCGAGCTGCAGAGCTACAAGGGGAAATCGTCTACCTCCTGTCCGAATGTCGACGACTGGATCTGCGCCTTCGGTGATGCCGACGAGATATACTGCGTGACTATTACAAGCGGGCTGTCGGGAAGCAATAATACAGCGCGTATAGCCGCGGATACATATTGCGAGGAGCACCCCGAACGACGTGTATTCGTGCTGGATTCGCTCTCAACGGGCCCCGAAATGGGACTTATGATAGATAAGCTTTCCGAGCTTATTCTTGAGAAAAAGAGCTTTGAGACTGTGTGCGAGGAGATAAACCAATACACCAAAAAGACAGGACTTTTGTTTATGCTCGAGTCTATGAAAAACCTCGCAAATAACGGACGCGTGAGTCCGATAGCCGCAAAAATGGCGGGCTTGCTTGGTATCCGAGCAATAGGTAAGGCGAGCGACGTGGGTACACTTGAGATGCTTGACAAGTGTCGCGGCGAAAAAAAGGCTCTTGAAACTATTGTAGAGAGACTTCGCGAGCTTGGGCTGCGCAACGGTAAGGTGAAGATAGGACACGTGAGCAACGAGAGCGCGGCAAACACGCTCCGGGAGCTTATCAAAGAGAAATTTGACGGTACTACGGTAGAGGTCTACCGCTGCCGTGGACTCTGCTCCTTCTACGCCGAGATGGGCGGATTGCTTATAGGATTTGAAAAAGAGTAAAAAAACAAGACCGCTGACTTTGTCAGCGGTCTTGTTTTAATTATATAGAGTCACATATTTCTATAAATTTGGGTGTCCACCATTCGCGGTAGCCACAGAGTGTGGGGTGGATGGGATCTGCCATATATTTTTTGTAATCGTCTTGTGAGACGGAAAGCATTTCTTTGTCGTCCCAAAGATTGAGAATATGAAAATCATATTCATTTTGCAAGGATATAAGCAGACTTACAAGCTCGGCGTATCTCGGGCTTTCAAAATAAGTTCCCGTGTAAAACACAATAGGGCAGTCAAAAGACGCTTTCACGTACTCAATTATAAAGCGGATAGCCGCCTCGGTTTGCTCGACGGGGAGATTTAACGCCGCGTCATTTGTGGAAAGCTGACAGATGAAAAGATCAACCCTCGTGCTATTATCAAGCCTTTTGAGCCTTGAGACGTAAGAATTTTCGTTAATCTCCGCAAGCGTCGCGCCGGACACCGCCTCTTTTATCATATTGATGCCGCAGGACTCTGCCATTATGTCCGCAAACGACACGCCGCCCGCGGCGCTGCCGTATGTCACCGACGAGCCGAGAAATAATACAGTTTTGTTTTTTAGGTTCATAATAAACCCCCTATTATGCAGTGGTTATTACAATTCAACAAACGATATTTTTTAATGAATGCTGTTTTATTTGGGCTTGCGAAAAAGGAAAATCCAAGAAGGCCGCCGTCCTAATTCACAATGCAAAATCGGACGGCAGACCCATTTGGGATGAAAAATCAATTCAATGCGTCAGCAGTGAAGAGTGA
>JAZRCL010000096.1:0-40508 GCA_045659745.1 Eubacteriales bacterium | reverse complement strand
CTTGCTAAAATCGGCGTTGAGGTTACCGACTCGGTTTATGTTGTACTCAACATGCTCATTATGACCAGAGTGTCTGATAAGGTTTGGGATGTTCTCGGCGACTCTAACGACTGGGTACGCGGACTCCATTCCCGCTGTGATGTTGACCCTGAAAACAGATTTATCTGTCATTTCCCTCAGGACAACACTATAATTTCAGTAAACTCCGGCTACGGCGGAAACGTTCTTCTCGGTAAAAAGTGCTTTGCACTTCGTATAGCTTCTTACCAAGGCTGGAAGGAAGGCTGGATGGCTGAGCACATGCTCATCCTCGGCGTTGAGTATCCCGACGGTGATACAAAGTACGTTTGTGCCGCTTTCCCCTCTGCTTGCGGTAAGACAAACCTCGCAATGCTTATTCCCCCCGAAATCTATAAGAACAAGGGATATAAGGTTTGGTGCGTAGGCGATGATATCGCTTGGCTTCGCGTAGGTGAGGACGGAAGACTTTGGGCTGTTAACCCCGAGAACGGTTTCTTCGGTGTTGCTCCCGGTACAAACCTCAACTCCAACCCCAACGCGCTTTACACAACAATGAAGGACACTATCTTCACCAACGTTGTTCACAACACTGCTGACAACACAGTTTGGTGGGAAGGTCTTGACAATAATCCTCCCGCTGAAGCTATCGACTGGAGAGGAAACGCTTGGGATTACAAGAGCTACGACAAGACAAGAAAGCTTGAGACATCGGGCGCTCATCCCAACTCCCGTTTCACAGCAAAGGCTGTCAACTGCCCCTGTATCTCCAAGGAGTTTGCTAACCCCGCAGGTGTTCCCATTTCCGCAATCGTATTCGGCGGACGCCGCGCAAAGACCGCTCCCCTCGTTTACCAGTCCACAAGCTGGCAGAACGGTGCTTTCGTTGGTTCTATCATGGCTTCCGAGACAACAGCAGCTGCCGCAGGCGCTGTAGGTGTTGTTCGCCGTGACCCCATGGCTATGAGACCCTTCGTTGGTTACGACATGGGTGACTACTGGGCACACTGGCTCAAGATGGGTACAACCATTCCCAACGCTCCCAAGATCTTCCACGTTAACTGGTTCCGCACCGACGCTGAAGGCAACTTCATCTGGCCCGGATTCGGTGACAACATGCGTGTTCTTATGTGGATCCTCGACCGTTGCGCAGGCAAGGTTGACGCTGATATCACTCCCATCGGTTACATTCCCAAGGCTACTGATATCAACATCGAGGGACTTGAGGATGTTACTCTTGACACTATCAAGGAGCTTCTCACTGTTGACGTTGAGTCCTGGCTTGAGGATATCAACAACATCAAGGAGTTCTACGCTCTTGTTGGCGACAGAGTTCCTCAGACAATGTACGACGAGCTCGCAGCTCTTGAGGCAAGACTTAATGCCGCTAAGTAATTTTACAACAGTAAAAGAGCCATCCGCTGTTTGCGGATGGCTTTTTTATAGCAGTTCCCCGCCGAAAAATCGGCGGGGGATTTTTTAATCTGCTTTCTTATTTGCGAAGTAGTCTATGATGTTATAAACGTTCTTATTAAGGACAGTCATACGGTCGGTAAGTTCCCTATAAACAGCGTAATCGTTACTGTAGATGCCCTTATTGGAATTAATGCTTGATTTATCGCCCGTTCCGCTGTTAGGATCGTTATCCATATAGTGGAACCACTGCCAACCAACGCAGTTGTTGCTCTCAAGAAGTTTAATGGTAAAGGTATCGTAATAGTCGGCGCGGTCCTTTTGAGTTGCAACGTACCAACCTGCTCCAGCAGTATTTCCAAGCCCCGAGTCTCCCGCTTTGGTGTAAAACTCTGTTACTATAAAGGGCAGATCCCCGTTTCTTTCGATACCGTAAAGCGCATCAGACTGAGGCTCCCAGCAGAAGTACCAGTTGATAGTCATAACGTCAATATACTGTGCCGCAAAACGGTATACCCATTCGGAATCCTTGGATATTGTAAGGAATCTACATCCCATGTATATATGATTGGGGTCTGCTGCCCTAAGAGCATTTGATACAACATAAAAATATCTGTCGTATACAAAGCCTCTGTAAAGGTCTCGAAGCTCATCTGTAATATCGGCATAGGAAGGAGACTCCTTACCTGTAATATTAACAAGCCACGTCCAAGCGCAAGCGTAGGTATATAAGTTTACAGGCTTTGTATGATCTACTGTAAGAGCATTATCAAGCATGGTCAAATCCATAGGAAGCTCATTATCGGTAGTAAAGCCGATAATTCTGGGATTATCAACAAGCTCCGCCACCGATTCCCTTACAAAGTATTTTGAAAATCCCGCAAAATCCGGATCGAACACCGGCATAGTGTTTTTCTCGGTAAACACCGTACTTCCGTTACCGTTACAACGTATGGCCTTAGCCACACCGTATCTGGACATAACGCCTCCTATATGAGCCATATAAGGAAGACCGTTATCTATATTTTTAACTTCTTCTCTCGGTTCAAAAGAGCTGTTGAAATAAAACTCGTATCTTACCTGCTTTGTCGTTTCAATTGCCCAATTTTCGTATGTTCCGTATTTTTTCAGAGCATTTTCCTTCTGAAGCGTTGAACCGTTAACCGAATAATGAATATGGCTAAGACCTATATTTATATAAGGATAGCCGAGCGGGTCAATGATAAACCATCTGCCGTCTATTTTCATCGTATAGAAGAAGCCTGTTGCCTTCTGCTTAAGGGATTCTACCATTATTCCGCCAAATTTATCAAGCTTAGCGTTTTTGAACTCATCACTTACATACTTGTCAAGGTCGGTAATCGCCTCAACGGGTCTGGATTTATAGCTCTGCTTAGTCGCGTCATAATTTCCGGAATTCCCGGATGCATAACTGCTTCTTATATACTGTGTGGAATCGGAATCAAGTTTTTTTGCCTTATCATTTGGTGCGGGTAACGCCTGATACCTTGCATACCATTCGTCATACAAAATCTGTGCCCAATCCCAAATTGCACTGTTTGCCGTTTTATCATCTATGAGATTTTCAAAATAGGTGTTTTTCGGTTTTTCATCATAAATTACAATCGTAGGTTTATTTTCTTCGCCCTCATAGAAAATTCTCGTCTGACCGACACCGGTTTGGAAGGTGGGAACGATTTTTATAGAAAAAGTTCTATCGCCGTTTGTAACTGCCTCATTGATATATTGAGACAGCTCAAGCGGAGCGCCCGCGCCTCCAAAGGTAATGTTTTCGGCAATCAACTTTCCTTTCGGAGCGTTATTATAGGTAACAGTTTCACAGTCCCAATCGGAATCTACCCAATAGATATCAAAAGTTCTGTCTGCCCCCATATTCATGTAATTCCCCACAAATCTGGTATACGGCACAGTTCCGGGCTCAAGAGAGGAAATATCAAACTTTATCAATCCCTCTCGATACCCCGGATCATCTGTAACACCGCCGATATATTTGATATCAATATATTTTCCTTCGGCAAGTTTTTGAGGAACATCCGCCAACTGTCCTCCGCGAATAAACGCGGCATCGATTGCTATTAATTTAATCAGTTTTTTTGGCACTATATTTGTGTCATTCAGTACAAATTTATCAATTTGCATATCCGCACCTCTTACAGTTGTTATTACTCGAATTTATATAAAAACTTGTTTTTGATGCTACAAAAAATCGCACGTTTCAACACGCGGCACTTTTAACAGTGGGCTGAGTTATAAACTCAGCCCATTTTTTATTTGTCATTCTTGTTCTCAAAGTAATCTATAATGTTATAGACGTTTTCGTTCAAGATAGACATACGGTCGGTAAACTCGGTATAATAAGTTAAATCACTTCTGCAAATACCCTTGTTGGAGTTGACACTCGTCTTGTCCGTCGTTCCGCTGTTGGGGTCGTTATCCATATAATGGAACCACTGCCAGCCCACACCGATATTGCTTTCAAGAAGCTTGATAATAAAGGTGTCATAAAAATCAGCACGATCGGTTTGAGTTTCAACATACCAGCCTGCTCCGGACGTATTAGCCAGCTTAGCACTTCCCTCTTCAGAGGTAATAGTTGCATCGCCTGCCTTGGTATAAAACTCGGATATCATAATAGGAGTATCGCCGTACTTTTCGATATTGTAAAGCACGTCGCTCTCGGGCTCCCAGCAGAAATACCAGTTTATGGTTACAACGTCAACGTACTGAGACGCAAATGCAAATATCCACTTGGAATCCTTAACGTACGGAAGGAATTTACAGCCCATATACATATGGTTGGGATCGGCTTTGTCAAAGGCATTTGATACAACGTAGAAATATCTGTCATACACGAAGCCTCTGAAAAGGTCGCGGAGCTCGTCGGTAATGTCATCGTAAGTGGGAGATTCTTTTCCCGTCATATTTACAAACCATGTCCATGCACAAGCATATGTGTAATGATTTACGGGATTTTTATGAGTTATTGTAAGGGCGTTATCCAGCATATTGAAGTCCACAGGAAGCTCGTTATCGGCGGTGTAGCCTATGACTTTGGGGTCGTTTACATAATTCGCCACCGATTTACCTATGTTATAGTCCGTGTACTCAACGAATTCGGGGTCAAACACCGGCATTACGTTATTCTCAATAGCCTTAGCAGTTCCGTTTTTAGCCAAAGCATAGTTTGTCATAACGCCCGTCACAGCCTTTACGTACGGGAGACCGCCGTCCACCTTTGTAATCTCAGCTCTTGGATTAAAGGTACTGTTAAAGCCGAATCCATCTCTGACCTCTTTGGTTATTTCAATCGCCCAATTATCATATGTTTTGTATTTATTAAGAGCGTTTTGTGCCTGTGTCTTTGAACCGTTAAGCGAATAGTCTATAAGGCTAAGTCCTATAATTATATAAGGATAACCGAGGGGGTCAATCACGAACCATCTGCCGTTTATCTTTGTTGTATAGAAGTATCCTGTTGCCTTCTGCTTAAGAGACTCTACCATTATTCCGCCGTACTCGTCAAGCTTGGCGTTTTTAAACTCTTTGCTTACATACTCGTCAAGGTCGGTAAGCGCCTCAAAGGGTCTGGATTGATAGCTCTGTTTATTCGAAGCAAAGTTTGATGACTGCTCCGATGCCAAGCTGCTTCTTATGTACTGAGTGGGGTCGGGATTAACCATTTCAGCCTTATCGTTTAAAACTATCGCTTTATATCTTGCGTTCCATTCGTCAAACATCTGCTGTGCGTAATCCCAGATAGCCTTGTTTGCAGCTTCGTCCTCTACAAGCTTTTCAAAGTATGACTTATCGGTTTTGTCGGGGAAAACTCTGATGACAGGCTTATTATCGTCACCAAAGAAAATTTTTGTTTGATAGCCTCCGTCCTGGAAGGTAGGTACAATTCTTATAGAAAATGTCTTGTCACCGCTTTTTATTGCCTCAATGAGATATGGAGCCAATTCAAGGGGAGCACCCGAGCCGCCAAAGGTAATCCCCTCGGCGATGAGATAGCCTTCGGGCGCAGTATTAAAGGTAACGGTCTCACCGTTCCAATCGTCCTCTACCCAATAAATATTAAAAGTTCTTTCTGACGTCATATTGAGGTATTCGCCCATAAATTTGGTATATCCGACAGAGTCGGGATCAATAGAGGAAATATCAAATTTTATTAAGCCTTCGCGATAGTCGGGAGTATTGGTGTTACCGTCGCTATATTTAATATCTATACCAATACCTCCGTTAGCACCAAGCTTTTGAGGTTTATCAGCCAACTGTCCTGCGCGAATATGCGCGGCATCAATTGCCGCTATGTCTATATAATCATTTTTCACAGCGCCTGCAACGGAAACAGAAAAATTATCGATCCACATATCTGCGCCTCTGCCGGGGAACATAAATCTGAATGCGTTATACGCTTGGTTTTGTTGCTTGTAAGCAACCGCTGACACCCATACGGAACCGTCGGCATATATCGTTGCGCTTTGAGATTCTCTGTTTATTTCATATTTTATATGGTAAACTCTACCGGGCTCGACCGCAATAGCACTTGTAACAAGACCTTGATGATAAAGCTTACCGTCCGCATCCATCTTCAACGACCATGTGCTTGATGCGCCATCGAGACTGCCGTCGTCATCGGTCATAAAGCTAAATACAGACGTACCGTCTTTATTTACAACCGTATTGAAGCAAATATCAAATTCAAGGTTATACGACTTAGCGTCATATATTCCGCATTTATCCTCAATTACAAAGGATCCGCCGGTATATATCCATTTATTGTCCTCTATCGCTCCTGCGGTATGAGACGGATTGATTTCAAAGCATCCCGAAGCCGCAATATAATCTGCCAAAGAAAGATCGGTATTAAAGTCAAGTAAAATAGGCTCAAAAGTCGGTTTAATCTCAACCTCGGGAGCATTTGTTTCGGGAGCGTTTGTTTCAGGAGCGCCCGTATCGGGAGCGTCCGTATCGGGAGCACTTGTATCAGGAGTATCTGTACCGGAAGTATCCGAAACAGGCACATCGGTATTGTCCTCATAACCGGTCGTATCAGTTGGCTGTCCGCAAGAAGCAAAAACAGATACAAGCGTTAAGAGAGCGAGAAAAAGTGACAAAATTTTGATTTTTTTCATTTGTTTCTCCTATGTGTATATTAGTTTTATTAGTTTATATATATCAGTTCTGCGAGAGATTGGTTACGGTGATATTGTCTACCCACAAATCAGCACCTTTGTTGTTATCTACCAATCTAAAACAGTTATATACGTTGTTTTCCACAGGGAAAGTAGCATTTACCCACGCAGTACCATCGAAATAAATGGTTACCTTTTTGGTTACTCTATTTATTTCATACTTAATGTTGTAAACCTTTCCAATCTCAAGCTGCTTAGCCTTATCCTTTTGATTGAAGTGATACAGCTTACCGTCCATATCCCCCTTCAAGGCATAAAAGACTGTACCGGCGCCGAGTGCACCGTCATCATCTACTATAAAGGTAAATATTGATGCGCCGTCTACGGTTACAAAGCTATTGAAGCAGATGTCGAAGCTAAGGCTGAACGAATCGGTGTCATATATTCCGCAGTCATCCTTAAACGCAAGAGCCGCACCGCTATACGTCCATTTACCGTCAACGATTTCCCCGCCCTTAAGCTTATCGTTCACAGAGAAGCCTTCAAGCGCCGCAAAATAATCAACAACGCTGAGGTCGCTTTCAAAATTAATGGTAGCAGATTTGAATACGCCATTTTCAATTACAACACCCGACTCGGTTTTGGGAGCATCGTTTTCAGGTGAGTCGATTTCGGGGGCTGTGGTATCCGATGTATCGGAAACAGGCGAGAGAGCAGTTACGATGAAATTGTCTATCCACACTTCAGCGCCTCTATTGTTATCTAAAAATCTGAAGCAATTATATACATTGTTTTCCAGCGGGAAGTTAGCAGATACCCACACAGTATCATCGAAATAAATAGTTGTCTTTTTGGTTACTCTGTTAATATCATATCTGATATTATAGACCTTTCCGACTTCAAGCTGCTTAGCCTTATCCTTTTGGTTAAAGTGATACAGCTTACCGTCCATATCCCCCTTCAAGGCATAAAAGACCGATCCATCGCCAAGAACGCCGTCGTCATCGGTTATAAAGGTGAATATAGATGTATCGTCTTTATTTACAAAGCTGTTGAAGCATATATCAAACTCAAGGCTATACTCCGCGAGATCAAAGATTCCGCACTCATCGCTAAAAGCCAAAGGATCGCCGTCGTAGCTCCACTTTCCGTCAACAACGCTTCCGCCCTTAAGCTTGGCATTTGCAGACGTTCCTTCTACGGATGCTATATAATCAAGCAAAGGAAGCTCCGTATTGAAGTCAAGTACAAGAACCTCTGTGGGAGTTTCAGGCTCTTCAACGGGCGGCTCTGTTTCATCAGGTTCTGTTACAGTAGGTTCTGTCTCAGAAGGCTCGGTTTCCGGCGCATCCGTTTCAACAGGCTCGGTTGACTCAGTATCGGTGGTATCGGGCGCATCGGTCTCAGGCGCATCCGTAACGGATGAAGGCCCGCCACAAGCCACAAAAGTGGACAATACGGTTACGAGAGCGAGCAAAACTGCCCAAAATTTCAGATTAAATTTCATAAACTAATCCTCCTCGTTATATTAATCTATTTTAATGATATCAAATATTTAGAGATATGTCAATATCCTATGTTACGATGTTTATAACTTTTTTTAAGATTTTATCAAAAAAAACATGGTGTTTTATTGAAAACCAACAAAAAAGCCACTCTTTTTGAGTGGCTTTTTCGAGTAACTGAAGCTCTCGCAAATGCGAGTGTTTTTTCTGATTACTTAGAATTTTTGTTTTCAAAATAGCTTATGAAATTATACACATTTTCATTAAGAACTGTAATTCTATCTGTAAAGTCTGTATAAAGCTCATAATTATTATTGTAAATACCCTTGTTAGAGTCTACGCTTGACGTATCGCCTGTGCCGCTATTGGGGTCGTTATCCATATAGTGGAACAGCTGCCAGCCTACGCAGTTATTACTTTCAAGAAGCTTGATGGTAAAGGTTTCGTAGAAATCAGCGCGGTCTGTCTGGGTTGCCACGTACCAGCCTGCGCCGGAGGTGTTACCAAGCCCCGAGTCACCTGCCTTGGTATAGAACTCGGTTACAATAAAGGGCATATCTCCGTTTTTAGCTATTCCGTAAAGCGCGTCGGTGCCGGGTTCCCACTCTCTGTACCAGTTAATGGTCATACAGTCTATATACTGCGCCGAGAAGCGGTAAACCCACTCGGAATCCTTGGATACAGTAAGGAATCTTGTTCCCATGTACATATGGTTAGAATCGTACTTTCTGAACGCGGTGTTTACTACGTGGAAATATCTGTCCCAAACAAAGCCGCGGAACAGGTCGCGAAGCTCGTCGGTAACATCGTCCTTAGAGGGGGTATCCTTACCTGTCATATTCTTAAGCCAATTCCACGCGCAGGCATAGGTATAATGATTTGCCGCCTTGCTGGGATTGACGGTAAGCGAACGGTCAAGCATGTCCTCGTTCATAGGAAGCTCGTTATCAGAAGTGTATCCGATGATTCTTGCTTCATTCTGATTGGTAAGCTTACCCTGAATAAATGTATCGGCATATTTGGCGAAATCGGGGTCAAACACGGGCATGGTATTGTTTTCAGAAAACACCGTACTTCCGCTTCCGGTTATTCTCAGCCCCTTAAGAGTGCCGTAATTTGACATCACGCTCATATGCGCCATATAAGGAAGTCCGTCCTCTATCGCCTTTACCTCATTTCCGGGATCGAACGAGCAGTTGAAGTTAAGCTCATCTCTTACCTGTCTTGTGGTAGCCAGCGCCCATTCCTGATACGTTCCGTACTTCTTAAGCGCGTTTTCCTTCTGAAGTGTAGAGCCGTTAAGAGAATAGTCGATATGACTAAGTCCGATAGAGATAAAAGGATAACCGATGGGATCTATTATCCACCATCTACCGTCGATTTTGGTTGTATAGAAGAAGCCTGTTGCCTTCTGCTTGAGAGATTCGATCATTATTCCGCCGTACTTATCGAGCTTAGCGTTTTTAAACTCGGAGCTGACATAGCTGTCAAGGTCGGTTATAGCCGCCAGCGGACGTGATTTATAAGCCTTTTTACTTGTGGAATAGTTAGTAGACTGTGCGGAAGCGTAGCTTCAATAGGCACTGCAAGGTCGATCATGGTAGCCATATCAATATTCGAAATAACACGGCTTCCCTTTGGAGCATTGTTATAAGTAATAGTTGTACTATCCCAATCAGGGTCTACGGCGTAAATGTCAAATAGACTATCTGTATTCACGCTACCGAAGCTAAGTACAAGGTGAGCATACTTTACTTCACCCGGAACGAGCTTGGAAATATCAAACTTTATAAATCCCTCGCGGTAATATCCAAGATCCTTTGAATATTTTATGTCGATATACTGAGCACCTGTAAGACCTTGATTTTCTGCAAGAGGAAGTACCTCGTTAGCATAGGTTCCTCCACGGACATACGCACCGTCAATAGCTGTAGCCAGTCTGTCGCTGCTTTGATTAAGCAATGCGTTCACATCCTTTACAACAAAATTGTCAAACCACACGTCCGCACCGCGTGCGGTATCCATAAATCTGAAGCAGTTATAGACATTGGGCTTCTGACTGTAAGCGGCAGAAGCCAAAAGTTCCTCGTCAATATAAATCGACATCATACCCGAGTCCCTGTTGACTTCCATTCTTACATGGTATGTAGTTCCCGCTTCAAGCTGGAATTTGCTATACTTAACGTTAAAATGATATATGCTGCCGTCCATATCCATTTTAAGCTGATAAAAGTTGGAGTCTTCTCCAAGGACGCCGTCGTTATCCGTGATAAACGTAAAAATAGATGTATTATCCTTATTCACAAAGCTATTAAAGCACATATCGAACTCAACACTATATACTTCAAGATCAAAGATGCCACATCCGTCCTTGATAGCAAGCGCGGTTCCGTTATAGTACCATCTGCCGTCCTTTATCTCGCCGCCGTTAAGCGTTGCGTTTATCTCTGTGCCCTCTACTGTTGCCAGATAGTCAGCCAATTAAAGCTCGGTTTCAAAATCAAGCTCCAAAACAGTAGCATCGGGTTCTTCTACTACTTCGGGCGGATCACTTTCAATCGGATCGGTTTCGGGATCGTTAGTTTCGTTGTCTTTTGTGTCGCTTGGCTCCGTAGTATCATCAACCTATATGGTATCAGCTCCGTCACCGCAAGCGGCAAATGCTGAAACAACGGTTAATATTGCCAAGATCAACGCAAGCAGTCTTAAATATCGCTTCATAAAAATTCCTTCACATATATTTTCATACGCAACTATATATTTATAATACCAAGTATCCTCACGTTTGTCAATAACCTACATACAGATTATTTATAGCTTTTTTCGATATTTACAGAAGTCATAAAACCCGACCGTCGGTTTCGATGGTCGGGTTAAAATTAATCGGCATTCTTATTTGCGAAATAGTCTATAATGTTGTAGACATTCTTATTAAGAACAGTCATACGGTCTGTAAGCTCGGTATAAAGTGTAAATTCACTTGTGTAAATACCCTTATTGGAGTCTATACTGGACGCATCGCCTGTACCGCTATTGGGGTCATTATCCATGTACTGGAACCACTGCCAACCTACACAGTTGGGCGACTCGAGAAGCCTTATGGTAAAGGTCTCATAGAAATCAGCGCGGTCGGTCTGTGTTTTAACAAATCTACCGGCTCCCGATGTATTTCCAAGACCGGAGTCACCTGCCTTGGTATAGAACTCGGTTACGATAAAGGGCATGTCGCCGTTCTTGGAAATTCCGTAAAGCGCATTGGTATCAGGTTCCCAGTCACCGTACCAGTTCATTGTCATGCAATCAAGGTACTGTGCGGCAAAGCGCAATACCCACTCAGACTCGTTGGCTTTTGTAAGGAATCTTGTTCCCATGTACATATGGTCGGGATCGTATTTCTTTACCGCGGCAGACACTACGTAAAAATATCTGTCGTATACAAATCCGCGGAAAAGGTCTCGAAGCTCGTCTGTTATATCCTCAGTACTCGGATTATCCTTGCCTGTAATGTTACAAAGCCAAGTCCAAGCACAAGCATAAGTGTAGTGATTTACGTTTCTTGCAAAGTTTACGGTCAGGGCACGATCAAGCATATCGGTATTTATGGGAAGCTCATTATCCGTCATATAACCTATAAGTCTGTCATTCCCCGCATACTTGATATTGCTTTTAGCCCAGCTATCAGCGTAAGACACGAAATCGGGGTCAAAGACGGGCATGGTGTTGTTTTCGGTAAATACTGTGCTACCGTTTCCGTCACCAATCACGCCTTTGATTTTGGCATAGTTGCTTAAAACGCCTTTTTGTATCGCAAAGGGAAATCCGTTATCGGTATCAATAATATTGGAAACAGGACGGAAGGTATTGTTGAAATAGAGCTCGTCTCTTACCTGTCTTGTAGTTGCAAGTGCCCACGTGTCGTAATCGCCGTAGAGCTTAAGCGCGTTTTCCTTCTGGAGCTTTGAGTCAAGCTGCGAATAGTGGATATCACTGAGTCCGATAGAGATGTAGGGATAGCCGAGGGGGTCTATCATCCACCATCTGCCATCGATTTTTGTCGTGTAGAAGACGCCTTTCGCCGCCTGTTTAAGCGACTCTATCATAATACCGCCGTACTTATCAAGCTTGGCGTTCTTGAATTCCTTGCTTACGTATTCATCGAAATCAGTAAGCGCATCAAACGGACGGGACTTATGTGCAGTCTTAGATGAATCGTAGTTCGTGGAGTGAGCCGACATATAGTTGGTCTTTGTATACTGGCTCTCGTCCCTGCCAAGAAGAACCGCTTCTCCGTTCACTGCGGGAAGCGCCTGATATCTTGCGTACCACTCGTCGTACATACGCTGAGCGTAATCCCAGATAGCTTTATTTTCAGCCTCGTCATCAACAAGCTGTTCAAAATAATTCTTCGTATTTTCTTCATGAAGAATAACGATAGAAGGCTTAATCAAAGAAGTATAATAAAGTCTCGACTGACCGCTTCCCGCTTGATAAGTAGGAACGATTCTTATAGAGAAATATTTATCTCCCTTTGCAAGAGCCTCATTGATATAAGGCTCAAGTCCGCCAACAGTACCGGCACCGCTGAGCTTTACATCCTTCAACATCAGTTTGCCAAGAGGCATATTGTTGTAGGTTATAGTACTGCTATCCCAATCAGAACTTACCCAATAGAGATCAAACAGAGAGTCTACGCCTATATTAGCAAAGGTCGTAACCATCATAGCATATCCGACCTTACCGGGAATAAGCTTCGAAATATCAAACTTTACAAAGCCCTCGCGGTTAAAGCTGGTATCGCCTTTCTGATACTTCATATCAATATAAGTTCCATCGCCAAGAGTCTGAACATCGTTAGCATATTTTCCGCCACGGGTAAATGCGCCGTCTACCGCTTTTGCGAGAGTATCCGTGCTGGCGTTCTGAAGAGCCTCTGTATCGGTAACAATAAAATTGTCAACCCACATATCTGCGCCTCTGGAATTGTCCATGATTCTGAAGCAATTATATTCTCTGGGAGACTGCTTATACGGAGGTGTGACAAGCAATGTGTCGTTGACGTATACAGACATAGTCTTGTCAACGTTATTTACTTCAACCTTATAATGATATACCTTTCCCGCCTCAAGCTGAAGGGGAATATTCGCGGCACTGTTATGATACATAGAGCCGTTCATATTCATCTTAAAAGGAAAATAAAAGCTCGATTCTCCGTTGAGGACTCCGTCATCATCGGTAATAAACGAGAACACCGACGTGCTGTCCTTATTTACAAAGCTATTAAAGCAGAAATCAAACTCAACACTATAATAATTACGGTCATAGATACCAAGACCGTCCTTTATAGCAAGAGGTTTACCTGTATAGTACAGCTTTCCGTCTCTGATCTCACCGCCGCTAAGAGTCTCATTTATCTCGAGTCCCTCTGTTGCGGCGATATAATCAGCGAGCGTAAGATCGGTCTCAAAATCAAGATTTACAAGTTCAAAGTCAGGCTCTGGCACTACCACGGGCGTCTCATCTTCGGAGATGTCCGTATCCGGCGTATCGATGGTGGGATCATCGGTTTCGGGCGCGTTTGTTTCGGGCGCGTTTGTTTCAGGCGCGTTTGTAACGTCGTCGCCGACGGTAGTATCAACACCGCCGCCACAAGCGGCAAATATTGAGATCACTGTAACAAGCGCAAGAAACAATGACAAAAGTTTAAGGTTTTTATTCATAATATACCGTTCCTTCTTTCTGGATTTTTAGATTCCTAAAATTATTATAACACAACAAATAATGACAAACAATGGATATAATAAACAAAAAATCGTCAAAAACAAACTTTTAAAAAGCTTTATAGTTTTTAAGATATTTTAATTTTTCGGATTATCTTCTTTAAAATATAAAAAGGACACACGGGAGCCCCCGTGTGTCCCAAACCCTATATTTATCAGCTAAGGTAGATGACAAGTGTATCTCCGTCGTTTACCTTATTGTATGTGTCGATATCACCGTCGATAGGCTGAGCGTCATCTGCGCCCTTGGGAGCGGATGCCTGATTTACAAGCCAAAGCTGAGCAGCTGCTGCCTCGATATCGCCAACCTTAACAAGCTTATCGTTTTCGTCAAATACAAGCTCATACTCAACGTCGAAATTGCAAAGCATGAAATCCTCAAGGATAGCAAGAACGGTGCGGTCAGCAAGTGTGTACTCATAACCGTTTACGTCACTCGCGTAAACGTCCTCTCCGGACTCGGATTCTCTTACGTGGATGTGAATAGTAATAGGCTCAACGGGAGTGTTCTGAGCATCATCGATCACAGGCTCGGTAGTATCGTCACCCGCACCACCGCAAGCAACCATCATACCCATTACCATAAGCATAGCAACTAACAAACAAAGCAACTTTTTCATTTTTTGGACCTCCAAAATGTAAATATTAACTGTGAGTAGATTATACTACATTTTTTCCTATTTGTCAATAAATTTAGATATTTTGTTGAAAATTTTGTTTTATTTACATAAAGAAAAACGAAACCAGATTCAAAACCAAAAGGTATACGCTCCACAAAGCGCCGACAGACGCCGCCAAGGCGGCAGGCTTTGAAGCCCGCGCAAAATTGACAATAGCCACCGTCACGAAAAAGCACATGAGAACAGAGGTCAACAACGCCACAAAAAAAGTAGCGCTTGAAAAGAAAAAAGCGTGATGCAAGCATACGAGCGTAACGCCTATAATGAAATAAAACGCGCCTCTGTATTTTGCGACCTCGTTCGCGGCGCATCTGTTCCCCAGCATAGCGCCCAAGGCAAAGCCAAGCAAGGCGAATGAAATAAAATCCAAGAGACCGAAAAGCCACAACGGCAGTACGGGAACCGATCCCGAAATAAAACGAAGAACATACACGGGACTTCCCACCGCGCACCACACCGCGAAATCCACAAATATAAAAAGTGCCGCCACAGCGGTCGCAATCCCTACGTTTATCTGCCCAAATTCATATCTTATTTTGTTTTTTATCAAAAAAATCACCTCACAACAATATATGAGGTGATTTTTATTTTATTCGGTGAATTCTTCGCCGTCTCCGAGTTTTTTACGCAATATCCATTCGGCGTAGTTGAAATGCGCCTGACATCCGCGATTGAACTGCTCGGCGGTATTGGATATGCCGCAATACTCATTTTTACCGAGTATCTTTGAGAAATACGCGCTTCCGTCTGTGGATATGGGCGTGTTTTGAGGAATGTCTCGGCAAACGTACTGAGCATCGCTGACGTATATCTGCATCGGAAAGCTTCGTTTCACATTTAAAAGTCCCACGTCCACTATACCCTCGTAATCACAATCCTTGCATGCTATGCCGTTGTTGTCCGAGTCATATTCCACTATTCTGTGGCAGTCGCAATAGCTTTGGGGTTCAGTGCCCTTTACGAAAAACCCGACCTCGGCGCGGTTAAGTCTCGGGTCGAGATAGCATGCGTTTGTCATCAGCTTTCCCGAGTCCTTACAGTAGGTGGCTTTGACTACGCTTGAGTCGAGCTTAAAGCTTTTTCTCCCCTCTGTGGGGATAAAATAGCTTTTATGAAGCTGGGTCATTACGTCATTCCAAATTTCAAGATATGCGTTTTTCTGTGCCTTGCTTATAGGCTTTGGATATTCGTAGCCGTACCATACGCCGCCAAGGCAATAGGGCGTATACGCCACAAACCATTTATCGTTATCGTTCTGCGTAGTTCCCGTTTTCCCCGCCACGTCAACTCTGCTGTCGAGTGTGACGGCGCTTGCCGTTCCCGTGGTTATTACGTTTTGAAGCATTTTAGTCATAATACTTGCGTTTGCCGGGCTTATGGCGTATTCGTGCTCCTCGGTATTATTAAGAAGTTCCCTGCCTTTTGAATCTGTCACGCTAAGATAGGAACGCGATTTACTTGTCTGTCCGTCGTTTGCGAACATACAATATGCGTTGGTCAGCTCTCGAAGTGTAACTCCGTAATTCATCTGCCCCAGCGCAAGCGCGGCGGGGGCTTTATCGGTTATATATCCCGCGTCCGTAACGGCGCTTTCAACAAGGCTTGTCATTCCCAGCTTATTCTTTAAAAAGTCAAAGGAATTGCCTACCCCAACCTTATACAAGACCTTAAGCGCTACGGTGTTGAGTGAGTTCTTCAGCGCAAAGTTCACGTTAGTAAGTCCGTTATAAACCATATTTGCGTTTTGAGGCCAGAGCTTATATCCCTTTCCGGACTTTATAAATTCCAGCGGAACGTCGTCGTAAACTGTAGAATAGGTTATAAGCCCACGCTCAAGCGCGGGGGCATAGACAGACAGGGGCTTGACCGACGACCCCGAGGGGCGCTTTGAATCGGTAGCAAAGCTTTGTATTCTGTTCCCTTCCTTTTCACCTATAGCCCCTACAACGCCGAGGACGTTGCCGTTAAGCGGGTCTATTATTATCATAGCCGATTCCGCAAGCGCTTCGCCGCTATATTTAAAGTTTGAGGTGTTTTTATAATACTTTTCGAGTACGTTTTGCACAGTCGGATCCATTGCGGTCACTATACGCAGACCTCCGTTATAAACAGTTCTTGCGGCAACATCGGTCGAATATCCGTAAGTCTTTACAAGGTCAGCTATTACATCGTCAACCACCATGTCGATATACCACGAATTGGTTATATCAGCAATTGCATCCTCGTTCACTTCAAGTTCAATATCGCTTTCTCGGGCTTCGAGATATTCAGCTTCTTCCACAAATCCCTGCGCGTACATCTCATCAAGGATGAGGTTTCGTCTTTCTCTGTTATTCTCGGGATTTCTTATGGGATTATAATAGGTCGGACTATTGGTTATAGCGGCTACCGTAGCGCACTCCACAAGGGTGAGCGCTTCTATGGGCTTGGAAAAATATATATCAGCCGCCGCGCCAACGCCGTAACAGCCCTGCGAAAGATTTATTACGTTGAGATAATTTTCAAGTATCTCCTCTTTGCTCATCTTTTTCTCAAGGTCAAAAGCCCAGAGTATTTCCTGTATTTTTCGGTCAACAGTCACCTCGTCTCTGCCGCTTACGTTTTTTATAAGCTGTTGAGTTATGGTAGACGCACCGAAGCGCTTATCAAAGCCCAATAAATAATTCGCCGCCGCGCCGAGAGTTCTGTAAATATCTACTCCACTGTGCTCAAAAAAGCGCTTATCCTCAATCGCGACGAAGGCGTTTACAAGGTTTTGGGGAATCTGCTCATATTCGCAATAGAGAATCCTGCGGTTTCCGCGCAGAGTTTCGTCAAGCTCCACGGCTTCCCCCTCCGAGGAAAGATAATAAAATCTTGTGGTGGAGTCCAATATTTCACTGCCGAACATAGACATATCCACCTCGGTGTCAAAGTTAGTGACTATATATACCGCCGCCACGGCGACGGCAAGAGTAAGCAATATCAAGCCCACCGCAAGAATTTTTAAAAATATATGTTTTTTCTTTTTTGGCAAGGTACTCATTTTTATTTCTCCCAATTTTTTTACAAAAATAGTATTTGCCGCAAAAATTTTTTCAAAACAGAAAAGGAGATAAAGTTTTTCCCTCTATCTCCTTATTTTGTCAACCGAAAACCACGTTTTCGTCACCAAGCAGAGCTTTAAGCTCGGCAATGAGGAAATTACTTACCTCGACTCTGCTACCAAGTTTGGTGTACTGCTTGGTAGCGTTATCGTAGAGCATCACCTCAACGCTTCCCTCAAATATCTCAACAAGATTTTTCGCCTTTTTCGCTTGCTCGCAGTCAACCGAAGTCAAGCGCAAAAACAGCTTGGGCATTCTGTTGGGATTAGCGACTTGACGGGGCGTGGCGGGCTGTGTCACCTGTGCTTCCTTTTTGGGGGCAGGCTGATACTTAGCGTTTTCCACCAGCTCCGAAATTCCCGATGCAAGAATCTTTATCTCCTCATCTCTTGATGATGTATTTCCGTTGAGCGCAACGCAGTTATCGACTCGGAGCATATAAGAAACCTTCTCATAGACCTTGGGAAAAATCACGCACTCGATCTCTCCGCTATGGTCTTCAAGCGTCACGAACGCCATTCTGTCACCGTTTTTTGTGTTTTTAAGAGTTACGTCGCTTATAATTCCGCTGACTGTAACGCGCGTTCCATCGGGTGCGCCCTCCTCATCCTCGCTTCCTAAAAGCTCGGATATCTTAGTTCCTCCAACGTCAGCGATATGGTTGGAATACCCGTCAAGAATATGTCCCGAGAAATACATTCCCGACACTTCCTTCTCAAAGTTGAGTATCTCTCTTGGAGAATACTCGGGCATATCGGGATATTCGTATTTCGGCGCGTAGCTTGCGTCGGGAACTGACGAAAACATATCAAGCTGACCCTCAAGGTTACTTCTTCCCTGTTGGTTTACACCGTCAACTATCTTTTCGTAGACAGCCATAATACGTCTGCGCGCCACGCCAAGACTATCAAAAGCCCCCGCTTTTATAAGCGTTTCCACTTGACGTTTATTTATCTCTTTGCCTGACATTCGGCTGACGAAATCGTCAAACGAGGTATATCGGCGCGTTTTGCGCTCACTTATTATCTGGCTTGCGAAAAGCTTTCCTATATTTTTGAGTGCCAACAGACCGAAGCGGATGTTGTTACCGTCAACGTGGAAGTAGATATTACTGCAGTTAATATCGGGGGGCAACACCTTAATGCCCATTTTTCCGCATTCCGCGATGTATTCGCTGACCTTGCTCATATTTCCGAGCACAGAAGTAAGCAACGCCGCCATATATTCGCGCGGATAATGTACCTTAAGATAAGCTATTCTGTATGAAACAACAGAATATGCCGCCGCATGGCTCTTATTAAAAGCGTATTTGGCGAAGTCAGCCATATCCTCAAAAAGTGCGACCGCAGCCTCTTTTGAGACACCCTTTTTAACCGCGCCCGAAACAAAGCCCTCACGCTCGGCCTCTATCTCGTCGGCGTGCTTTTTCGCCATGGCGCGTCTTACCACGTCTGCGTGACCAAAGGTATAATCCGCGATACTGCGGAAAATCTCCATTACCTGCTCCTGATAAACGATACAGCCGTAAGTCGATTTAAGTATCGGCTCAAGAAGCGGTGTGGAGTATTTTATGCTATCCTTATTATTCTTATTTTCTATATATTTGGGGATAGAATCCATTGGTCCCGGGCGATACAGAGAGATCGCCGCTATTATATCCTCAAGGCAATCGGGGCGAAGATTTGTGAGCATCTGGCGCATTCCGCCCGACTCAAGCTGAAAGATGCCCGAGGTGTTTCCGTTTGCGATAGTTTCAAAGGTCTTTTTATCGTCAAGTGGTATCTTTTCTATATCGAAATCGGGAATGCGCTCCCTTACCTGCATCTCGGCGTCCTTGATTACTGTAAGATTACGGAGCGAAAGAAAGTCGAATTTCAAGAGTCCCAGATCGGCGATAGTATTCATGTCGTATTGGGTAACAACGATGTCGTTGCTCTTTGAAAGAGGGACGTATTCGGCAATAGGTCTGTCGGTTATTACAACGCCCGCCGCATGCACAGAGACGTTTCTCGGCATACCTTCCAGCGCCATTGCGGTATAAATAAGCTCATGTATATTGTCGTCCGAGTCGTACATTTCTCTAAGGTCGGGATTTTTAAGCGCATCGGCTATGGTTATATCAAGCTCACGCGGTATCATCTTTGCAACCGCGTCCACGTCGGAATAGGACATTCCCAGCGCCCTACCCACGTCTCTTATAGCCGCCTTTGCCGCGAGCGTACCAAAGGTGATTATTTGCGAAACTCGCTCGTTGCCGTAGCGCTCGCCAACGTATTTTATAACCTCGTCGCGGCGCACGTAGCAAAAGTCGATATCAATATCTGGCATGCTGACACGCTCGGGATTAAGGAAACGCTCAAAAAGAAGATCGAATTTTATCGAGTCAACATCGGTAATTCCAACAAGAAAGGCTACAAGGCTTCCTGCGCCCGAGCCACGTCCGGGGCCTACGGGAATATCTCTGCTTTTCGCGAAATTGACGTAATCCTGAACTATAAGAAAATAGTCAGAGTATCCCATCTTGTCGATAACAGACAGCTCGTATCTCATTCGCTCCTCATACTCCTCTTTTGTATGAGTATCGAACACTATCTTTCCCTCGTTTATGCGCTTTTCAAGACCTTTTTCGGCAAGTGCGGCAAGGTGCTCACCGGCGTTCGCTCCGCCGGGGCAATCGAATTTGGGAAGATAGGTCTTGCCGAACTCGAAATCGAAATTACACATGTCGGCAATTTTGACTGTGTTTTCGATGGCGTTATCATATTCTCCGAAAAGCGCGCGCATCTCATCGGTTGTCTTATAGTAAAACTCGTCGGTCTCAAAGCCAACGGGACGTCCGTTGGTGATCACGTTATTGGTTTGGATACACATAAGGATAGCCTGTGTACGCGCGTCGTTTTTTCGAAGATAGTGGCAGTCATTGGTTGCCACCAATGGCAGACCGCACTCCTTTGCCAGCTTAGCAAGAAGCGGCAGTATCTGCCTCTGTTCCTCAAGCCCATGGTTTTGAAGCTCTATATAGAAGTTGTCCTCGCCGAAAATTTCGGCAAGCTCCTTAGCGTATTTACAAGCGCCCTCGTAGTCGCCCGCAAGCAAAAGCCGAGGAACACCACCAGCAAGGCATGCCGAAAGCGCGATCAAACCCTCGGAGTGCTTTGAAAGAAGCTCTCTGTCAACTCTCGGCTTGGAATAAAAGCCCTCGGTATAGCCTCTGGAGACCATAGCGATAAGATTTTTATAGCCCGTCTCGTTTTTACACAAAAGAACCAGGTGATCGGAAGGGTTTTCAACGTCAACGCTTTTTCCGTGACGCGACTTTCTTGCCACGTAGACCTCACATCCGATAATAGGCTTTATATTATTCTCAAGGCAAGCTCGGTAAAACGCCACCGCGCCGTACATTGCGCCGTGGTCGGTTATGGCGACCGCCTTATGTCCGCACTCCGCGGCTCTTTTCGGTATATCCGAAATTCGACACGCACCGTCCAGCAGGCTATATTCACTATGCAAATGAAGATGTACAAAGTCCGACATGGCTTTCTCCTTGAGTTATTTTAACTTTTCCGCTTCTTCCAAAATTTTTGCGAGTCTGTGATTCAGTCCCGATTTGGATATGGGGGGCGTATGTATGGCGGCAAGCTCGGAAAGTGATATTTCTTCGTTTGCCAGCCTCAGCTCGGCGGTTATTTTTAAATCGTCGGGCAGAAATTCAAATCTACCGCGCTCCTTGAGCTTGAGTATAGCATCTATCTGCTTACCTGTGGCGTTTACAGAACGCGAAATATTGGTTGCCACACAGTTGGTGGCTCTGTTTTCGTTAGCTCGTATCTCTTTTTGAATCTTAGAGTCAGCCACCATAAAAACGATATTATTTACGCCTATTTTACCGAACAAATCCTCGATATCGTCGCCTTTTTTATAGTAGAGTCCTGTTTTTTTGCCGCGCGCTATTTTTCTGGCGGGCACTCCCAGCTCAGCGAGAAAGGCGTCCAGCTTTTCGGCACGCTCGGTTTGTGAAAGCGAAAATTCAGCATGCAACGATTTAAACGGGTCGTTTACAGTACCGACTGCCAAAAATACGCCTTTCAAAAAGCCGGCGCGGCACTGTCCGCATTTGAAGCTGACAAACTCCGGGATAGTTCCCTCCTGCTTGTCATAATCCCAAATCAGATTTCTCAAGGGCTTGGAGTCAAAGGAAACTATGAATTTTTCTCTGCCACATATAACCCTTCTGGATATCTCGCTGTCTTTTCCGAAAACGTCATGCACGAGCGTAGCGGTAAGCGCGGCAGTTTCGTCAAGATCGAAAGACACCTTTACCGTATTTTCCTCTGCCGTCGCGGAAATCAAAAGCCCCGACAGCATGGCGCGGCAACAACATTTTGATTTTATAGGTTGAAGCGCAAGGTCGCGCTTGGAGTCACTTGAAAAGGACATTTTGCCTCCTTAACGTTCCGCGAGCTTATATTTTGTACTTACAGCTCGAAATTTACCGCCGTTTCGATAGAAAAATGAGTCTATTGTAAACAGATCACTTTAATTATATCACTTTTTCGCAGAATTTCAATACGTAATCAAAAACTTACGGAAAATTTCACACTTTTTTTGAAAAAGCTATTGACAAATAGAAAAAAAGTGATATAATAGTAATGTTCTTGCGGGAGTGGCGGAACTGGCAGACGCGCACGTTTGAGGGGCGTGTGGTGAGAATCGTACGGGTTCAATTCCCGTCTCCCGCACCAAACAGTAGAAATCCGAACCCAAAGCCGGTAGGCGAAGGGTTCGGATTTCTTTTTGTGTTCGGTGATCTGTGATGTCAATCTACTGTTGTTGGCATCACGCCCGAGCACCGCCTAAGTAAATATCCTTGATAGTTGATGCCGAACGAAAACAATTTTAAGAAAGGATATTTACAATGAAAAATCAGATTACTTATACCGAACATAACGGACTTTACTAGCGCGATCTCGCGCTCCACGAGCAGACGAATTACCATCTTGGCAAGTATGCCAATCTGCGCCTTGACTTTATGAAGAAACACCGTCGAGGAACATACACCACCCTGCTCACCGAAGGGCGATTGAATGAATATCTACACGCCATTGATATTCAAGCACATGAATTGCTCGATGACATAATTCCTCGCCTCGCACAAGAACGTGACATAGACGAAGTTCTGAAGGCTCACAATGCACTCCAATGGGCTGTCGAGATGAATAACATCAAGGCAACCGCTGAAGAAATTGTCTTGCAGGAGGTGGTCTATCAATGAGTTCGATCATCAACGAACTTTGGCACGGAAACATCATCCCCCAAGAGGATAGCCGAACCAACTCCAAGGAGATGAAAGAACTTCTCGGCTATATGTCACGTCACCACGAGGACTTGGAAAAGAGCTTCACCGATGAGCAAAAGGAGATCTTCGAAAAATTCCACGATTGTTGGAGTGAGTATATGAGTCTTGGCGAGGCGACTATATTTGAGTATGCGTTTAAGCTCGGTATGCAGATTGCAATTGAAACATTAACTGAATAACTCTTGGCGGCGGGGCTTATCCTCGCCGCAATTTTACATCACCTTCAATTTGCAATAAAGCAACTAAACAAAACATATTGCAACAATTCAACAAATCCAAGGAGAAGGACTACATTAATATACTTATGTTATAAAAATTTGATTTTAGATTTATTGCCCCCTTATAGCCATTTTGATAGCTACAAGGGGGCTGATTTAGTTAATAGAAATTGTCACGCTTACAAGAATCAATTCATCTTTCATAATCTTCCAAACAGTAATGCAATCCCCTATATAGTTGGCATTCCAACCAATTGATACGTACTGTCGCATCACAAGTTCCTCTGATCCGTCGTGGTCGATATCAATAGCCTCTACGCTTTTGGAAGAGTCAACCACAAAATTGGGAGTTCCTTTCGAAGTACCATCTACGTTAAATAAATATGGATAGGAGTTCTCATCAACTACATATTCCATCTCATACCCAGTTTCATGATGGCGGAATAGAATTTTTCCGTCTCTAATGGATGTTATCTCAAGATCCATGTTTTTATGAATCAAAAGATATTCGTTGGAGCTGAATATTTCATGATATTGACCCGTGATAGACTTTGCGTAAACATATAGATCATAAGAACCATGTCCTCCAAAGATGTCAACCAAGGAATGCTCTACTATATGATTCTTCACACCATCGCCATCACCGTCAAACAACAAAAAATCTTTGGAAAGAGGGTGTTTAGTATGATATGGTGTAGTCTCTTCTTCTACCTCTAACGGTAAATTACTTTTTGTTTCACATGCTTCTCCCCACTGCTCGGAAGAACAAGCACTAAGAGAATATACGCCAACCATTAGCATAAACATTATAGATAGTATTATTTTGATATTTTTCATTGAAAGAAATTACTTGCAGATGAGAATATTAGCTACGCTCGTACTTATAGTGCCAACAACCATATCGATCCGAAGGATCCACATATGTAGCACGAATGTTAGAGTTGTTGCATTTGATCCAGCCGTCCTTATCTTTATCGTTCCAATTGGCGTATACACAATCTGTGCAATTGTTTGCGCAAAAGCTTCCGCAAGGAATCTTTATTTGTGTGTTCTGAACGTACTGATTGGTATTGTTGATCTGATTGTTTTTCATAATAAAATCTCCTTTAAATAAATTTTTTATTTGTTAATTAAATGATGGTTACAGGTTCTTCAAAAATGATTACTCTATTCAGCAATCTTTCGGCTTTGTACCCATATAGCTTGTTTTCGGGCATAACGTATACGGGAAAATAGAGGTGGTCGACATCAGGTGGCATAGCCATCATAATATCCTCAATGTATGCCTTATCCGCGGAAGATAATGTACATTGATTGTTCATATGACTGTGTACTATGCCTGCAAAACGCCATCCTTGCCAACGCTCAATAACTTCATTTAAATACTCCACGTTTGGGGTATACATATACCGCTTGATGTCTTCGATTCGATCAAAAACCACTTCGCAGATGTCGTCCCCGCGGTCCGCTCCGAGCACGGCGCCGATTTCGTGATCACAAGCCCCTTGGGCGGTGTCAGCAATAAGATCGTAAATTTCCTTGTATATCGTCATAGGTTTCTCCTTTAGGATTTTTGGTGTTGGGCTTTAAAAAAAGCTTCTTTTCGTTTGTTCGCTTTACAATACGGACAGGAATACAGCCCTTTCCTATATTTGTGTATTGGATTTTTCTTGCACGTGTTTGTTATTTCTGTCTGATACGCTAACAAAGCGTTAAAGAACCATTCAATCGGGACGTTTTCGCCATTGAAAGTCTTTTGAAATAACGCTTGCAGGCGATAGGATAGGCATTTATACGGCAAACTGTAAATTGGGCTTTGATATCCTGTTGGACATTGCCCCTGTACATAAGGAAACTGGTAATTGCGCATCAGCTCTGTGGGCTGTGGAACATTTTCGGTTGTGTTTCCTTTAGCAACTCCAACAGCGAACGGGTGAGTCCCATTCATGAGCAATTGAAAGAGTAAAATTGCTAAGCTGTACCGATCGCTCTCCATTGAAAAAGTCGGCAACGGCGCAGTCTTGAGAGTTTCTCCCTTGGGAATTGCAATGACTGGAGATAAATACTCTGGAACACATACGTCACAACGGAAAACGGCACCGCTCTTGTTGTCTACAATATGCCAGCTGTCCACGTCGATTAAGCGAACAACCCCCGTAGCGGGATCTATTAAAATGTTGTAGGGATTGAGGTCGCCACATACGAAATCAGCCTTGTTGATCTGGTATAGCAGTGCAGTCATGTTTTGGGCGATTGTACAGCGTTTTTCCATGTCAAGTGATTCGTCTTCCCAGATCTCATTCAGCAGAACACCATTGACTCTTCGCATTACGAATCCCACGAACTTCCCGTTAAGATACAATATGTCTTTCGGATAAGCAATCTGGTCTTCGAGATTTGCCGGAACGCCCAATCTCAACATCGTTCTCAACTTTTCTTCTCGATATGAATTACAAAGCTCAGGCTTGTAAAGCTTAGCTATAGCACCGCTATAATTTACCACTTCAAAGATAGTAGCTTCACCGCCTCGTCCGCATTGTTTGCCAAGGATATAGCGCCTTCCGAGCAAAGATTGATATTCCATACAATCCTCCTTTCTTAGATTTGGGGCAAAGGAAACACGTTCCACGCTTCATATTTTTCCTTGGGATAAGGAAGCATACAAAATCCATCATAAGAAACCTTATTTTCTGCACATATAGCTACCGTCGGATCCAAGGGATACCACTTTCCCTCAAGGTATATTAATGCCCAAGCGTGAGGAACACCGCCATATGTTCCCTGAACACAAATAACCGGAATGTTTAATTCATCGATATCTAAAATCATCTTATACGCTGAAGCGGCGGCTTTGCAAATTCCTTTGGCATACAATAGAGGCCCTGCCGGTGTGTGAGCAAACTTGTGCGATTCGTATTCAAAATCATATGATACATACTTGGAGAAATAATCGTACACCGCTTTAGCTTGTTCAACTTTGCTATTGCTCACAGATTTAGCATACGCGGCTATTTTTCGTGCTTGATTTTCCATTTCCAATCGTACACCCCTATCTTTTTCAGAATCCAAAAAATAATGGAATTCTACGCAGAAGACCAATTCATTATATGTCTTGAATGTGTATTGTTGAAAAAATGAGATATTGGGATGCTCGAGAATGATACAATCAATAATTTTTTCAAGATCCTCCGGTCTGAGGAAAGGTACAAAGGCGCTCTCCCGGTGATTTTTCAAAGCATCTAATAACGTCAAATAAGACTGTTTTAGATGTGCCGGTAGAAACTGGTAATAATAAACGTACGTATTATACATTTCTTTTCCTCAGCAGTTTATCAAAAGCAGGCTTAATTCTTTTGAAAAATGATTTGCGGATAGCACCTTGAGGCTTGTATGTTACCATTGCATCCCCTGTTTCCGTTTGATCGGTCTCTGCGTCGAGAGTTGCATACAAAAGTTTACGCCTTTTTTTGAAGAGCTGCTGCCAATCCGGGGGCATATAGTATTTCGGGGGTCTTGCATAAGGGATCACATTTGTAGAACACATCAGCACCGTCTTGTCATCAGTTATAGAGTCCAACAATTCAAACAATCCACCTGATTTTTTTATACTGCCCATAACGTTCTGTGCAACGGATTTATTCAATCCGTATTTGCGTAAAGATCTAAACATGGCCGTATAGACCAAATTACGAGAAATTGCTTTTGGATTATCCACAAGATCCGATAACGTTACCCCTTTGTGTTTTAAATACCCAATCGTGTTGGAATCGGAAAGCAACATCAAAAGCGGAACGTATAGTCCATCGGTGTCTTCGATTGCCGGTTGCCTGATTTTGTCCATAATTCCATCGGTGGCGCATATAATCGAAACTATTTCTTGATCTATTCGATCTATGTGCCAGTATTTTGCGCCCGAACGCAGTGTAAGGACACATTGATCGACTCTTTGGCAAGGTGTCAAACTCACATATCTACCGTTCGCTTGCTGAGCTATGATGCCGCCATCTCCACAATGTCCGTAATAAAAAGTTGAGGTAACGTAATCATAAACAATGACCATTAAAGTAGTGTCGTACTCCGCAAGATCCTCTTTGGCTTGATCCGCTTGACGTTTTACATTTGAAAGGGCTTTTTGATAGGCCGTACGAATAAGAGATTTGACAACAAGCTCGTTTCTATCCACCAATGGATAGTTTTCAACAATAAAGGTTGCAGCCGTTTCCACTGCGATACTGGAGCCTTGGCCGCCGCATTTAGCAGATCCCACACCATCACTGATGGCAGCCACAAACAACTCCTTCTCGTGGAGGACGCAAAATGCGTCCTCCGATGTTTTGTGATGCTTTCCCGGAACGTAAGCAACATTACATTTTAGCATAGCATAATGACCTCCAAAGCCAAAACGGAAAATATTACCAATCAGAAGGAACTACCGTCAGTCCTTGGGGGAGGGGCGGCAACTGAGCTGAGTCTCCGTCTATAATTGTACGAGAGTGCGATATCGTAGCGACACTTTCGGTAATCCAATCAAATAAAGCAGAGAGACCTTGCTCGTCATTGCACTGAAGGGTTCTTTTAGTAATACTTGCAAGAGTATCCATGTCGGTATCTTGAATTCCGATTCCACACGCGAAAGCACGTACCTTCTTTTGATCTTCAAGAGCACGCAGACGTTCCTTTGCTGCCATCATCTCATCCGTCGTGCTACTGGGCATAGCATCTGTGATGACCATAATCATAGGTGTGAACGATGGAGTGCCGATACTATTGTACAGTTTCTTTCGTTCCATTGACAAATCGAGAGAAGTGGTGATTGCCTGTGCCAAAGGAGTGTTTCCCGCTGCGGTCAAATCAAGTGGAGGCTGTTTAACAAAGTTAGCAAGAGGCATCCAATCCTGGATGACTTTAACTTCGCTCTTTCCGCCAAAGGTTACAATACAAATGTCGACTTTATTCAGTATCGACGGGTCAGAAGAATTGGACTTGAACTTTTCAACCCCGTCAATTAGCGTTTGAAGCTTTGATCCTGCCATACTTCCCGAGACGTCGAGGGCGAGAGTGAACCCAAGGTGCGATGAAGAGCAATCTAAGATATCGTTATAAGGCGTCTGCTTCATTTCGATAGTGTTAGTCATATTTATATTTCCTTTCTTATGTTCTTGATATGGATTTTCTGATAGGATGCTTACTTAACTCTAATATTGGAGATTGTACAATTCGATACGCGTGAGATATACCAACTACCATTTACATAAATATCACGCCCATTGAAACCACGATATCTCGTGCTTCCGCCAAGATCGTGAACGTTTACATATGCCAAATCCGAGCACGTGCACTTATTTGTCTTATTTACGTAATAGCTCACTTTGACAGTATACGTGGTATTTATCTGGAGCTTAAGCGTAGAGGATATATTCTTACCTGTGCCGGTAATCAGGAAAAAGTCTTTGCCATTGATGCTTGGAGATACTGTGATTGCCATTATAGGCGCTTTACTGCATCGATGAGCATATGCTTTCGGAGCAGCGTCACAAACAAACTTAATCGATGGCGATTTCCCACCAGTCTTTACGGTAAAGGTGACGCTTCTGTCACAATCATATGTTTGCTTTACAGATGCAGCTGAGGCACTCACGGCGAAGATGCTTGTCATTGAAAAGAGGGTTGCAATAACGCAGAAAATGGAGATGAGCTTGGTGAATGTCTTTTTCATGAGATAATTTCCTTCCTTTGTTTAATAAAATAGGGGTTGAGTGGGTTGGACCTCTCCTTAATTTAAGGAACCTCCTCTCGTTTGGAGAGGACCATTGGGTGGATTTATATAATAAATTGTTTGAACTCTGAAATTAGAGGCAGGCTGCGAAGATTGTAAAAAATCCTTTGTGATCTTTTTTGGGATGTTCATACAGAAAATCATCGTTCGATTCGTATGTGGCACGGTCATAGGTGAAGTACAAATGGATCTTTTTGCCAAGTCTGCTTGTCAAATCAGCAAGTTCTGCGGCGTGGGTTTTATCCTCCGCCACTATGATTACGGATAACTCATCGCTAATTTTGATGTTTGTATTGGATTTTCTGTGTTTATATAGTTTGATAACTCTCTCAAGCTTATCCATGAGATCATCGTTAGCAGTAGGTGTTCTTCTGGCAACCTCAACAAAGCTACGTATAACCTCGTCATTATCATCGAGAATCATTGCCGTGGGTCTCACGATTATGGAGGCCTTCTGATTTTCATTTTTTGCCTCTACAAAGGCAACATTAGCCACTTTGATATTATCATATTTGCCGGCGATCAAAAGCTGGTTTGCTGCGAGGATACGTTTGTATCCGAATACGTCTAATTCCGATAAGTAACCACCAAGTCTGTATCGAATTCCCTCAGATGCTAACAGGGATGCTCCACGACCGGCGAGTATATAAGCCTTTCCGGCAAAGTATCCTCCTGTCACGCTTTCAAATGACAATTTTTGTACATATCCAGAAGCTGACAACTTCTTTAAGTGCCACTGGATTTCGTGCTTTGTGTAGCTATAGCCCTTATTTGTAAAAAGGCGAAACAACAATTCCGACGTAACTACAAGGTGAACGGAAAGAGCTCGACAAATCTCTCGAGCAAGATCGTTGATCAATATTCCTGTGTATCTATCGATGGTATGTCTGCGAACATATTCGCTATCATAGTCAAACACGCTGAACGGACTCTTTTTTTCATCAATTATGGTTGTATTTTCTTTCATATTAAAATTCTGAATTTTCATTATTATATATCCTCCAAAAAATTATTGTCATCGGATTGATTGGTAACATTGACCATCATCTCAAATTATCGTGAAATATATGTGAGAGTGCCTTATCAAGGCGGTCGAATTAGTATCTTCATTATATAATCACCTCTTAAGCGACATCTTCAGCAAACTGAAGAACGCTTTCAATCACTCCTCTTGGGAAGCGATCTTCAAAGAGTTTTGTGATATATACGAGGACTTGGCTACCTACGCTCCATCCTCCGAACACATAGCTCATAGCAGATTTGCCATTCTCCAATTGAAGTTCTACGATGCATCCGGATGGTGTCCTTCTGCGTACGATTCCCTCGTAGGATGAATAAAGTTCTACATCTTGATTAGCGCCACTTGAATTTATTGGCGAATTGTGGTATAATGTTTTCATGGGTGATACCTCCTGTTGTTTTGTTTGTTTCGCTTGATTCTGTGCCTATTATACAATTTTCTCGACTTAAGCGATACATTCAAAAAGGTGTCAAAAAGTGTCAAGGAGATTTTTGCATGACTTCATTTAAGCTTTTGGTTGACTTTGCTCGTTCCCACTTAAAATTATCACAAATGAACTTATCAGATCTTTGGGGTGTGGATGTAACAGATATAAAAAATTGGATAAGGAGAGGTTTCCCAGAAAGAAGTACCAAAGAAAGTTTTGGCGTGAAAGAAATATGTGAGACTTTGTTTTTTGATCCCGCCTATGAAATTTTAAAAGTGTACGGTTCTTCGGAAAAAATCATTAATGATTTTATTAGCTATGTTCAGGGGCACGAATATTCTTTTGATAACGCTGAAAATTTTACACAAAATGATTTTTTGCTCTCCATGAACGATTTTCTTCTTGCTGATGTGCAAAAGAAAAAACAAATATCCCCTAAAGTAGATCCTTGCTCAAATATTTATGATTATCTTTTGGGTGTTATAAAGAACATTTCAAGTGTTTCGCTTCCTGACTACTCCACCTTAACTAATACAGATACCAAATGCTGTACTGTTAGTCGTGCTACACTTATATCGCTTGCTAATCATTGTTTGAATATAGATATAGACAATGAGCTTAGTGAAGGATGTACAGTTGATGCGTTGAATCAGCATATTCAAGATAACCCCTGCGATTTTCTTAAAGAATTTGCTAAGCAAGGGTATAAATTTGAAGAGAAAAACGGATCAGTTATTGTTGTAGCTTCTCAAAATATAGATCAAGCCGAAATTGATGAAAACACATTATATGAAATCCTCAAAACACTTCACGAAGCATATAAATCTTACGATATACATTCCAGAGTGTCCGATTGTAAAAAGATCGAGTTAAACTGTAGCATTAGTGTTTTTGCTAATGCACTGGCATTTCGAGGAGTTTTCAACACTATAGAGCGAAAAAAGTATTTCTGTGAGTTCGTTTCCGATATGATCCGTACCCACAACCATGATTGCAATTATTTATATCCCATACTGTCAAGCACAAAAGGCAAAGAAAAAAGACCTCCTCTTGTGGACGTCGGGATTGAAAAAGTAGTTGCATTGGTTGGTGATTATTGCAATGATGTTTATCTAACCGATAACAACGCTCTTGGTTTTATAGGCAATTTCCTTAAAACTCTGGATTATTATAAAATTGATAGAGCACACAAGGTAGGTGTTTTAGAACAACTTATTTATGATAGGAAAACTTACGATTTAAGACTCGTAGAAGCCATCGCAGAAATTGATAAGAGTCGCTTGGTTACTCTTCAAAAGCACCTTGAAGCCAATATTTTCTCTTTGACCAATAGTTCAATAACAGAAAATACTCGCCGCGAATTAATAGCATTCATTTGTATGTTTGGTCGCGCAACTTTTGATGGCTTGATTTACTTCGAGGCCCCCACTTCTGAAATTTTCTTAAAGGCTTACTCCAAACTGATTAATTTTGTAATTAAAAAAATTGATAATATCGTTCCAAATGATCATATACGCCGAAAAGATGTTGCCCACAGCCTATCTTGCATTATGCTCACAATGCGAAAGTATGATGAGGATTTGGCAAAGGAAACTCTTAATAACATAAATATTGAAAAGTTTGAAAATCACAAGCTTTTCAAGGATACCTATGCTTTCATTATTCATAATGAGATCAGCGTTCTCTGTGCTTCTGAATATACCAAAAGCTTTTCCACAAGAAAAGAGTTCTTGAATTATATAGAAACACATTTGATTTGTTCGGAAAATCCATTTATCTCGGAAGAAAATCCCTTACTCTTACTTGCGCTAAATTATATTCGTTCTGCAGCAAACGAAGAGGATTGGTATGAATTATCGTCTGATCTAAAAAATTTTGCTGATAGTCTTTTGTTTTGGATGATAGAGGCAACAGAAGAAGATGCTCGCCAGAACAGATCTCTGCGATATTTGTATTTGCTTGTTAAACAATATCCGGGATGTATAAATTGGAATCGCAACAAAGAATATGCAATGAAAAAAGCGCAGCTTTTGGGTGCAATAGTTCATAGCCAAAAATTTTCTTTATTAGATCCTCGTCTTTTGCAAAACATCTGGGATCATTTTAACCGCGACACGAAGCAAGAAATAACAACAGAACTTAATGAATGCACAGAGTATGTTTTTGAGATCGGAAAAGAACTTGATGCGATTGACTTTTTGCTTTCTAACTATTATTTTGTTAATGAATCGAATAAGGAAAAAATCTCAGTTTTTATTAGAAAACTTATTAATAGGCAAGCTGACTTGACAAAACTTTCGTCGGTGAATATTCGCAAAATTGTTAATTTCATTGCCAAAAATCAAATCAAAGATACAACAAGAACAGAGCGAACACAATTACTTTGCTCTTTACCACATCTTGAGAGATTGTCCATTTATGATAAGTTCGATGTTGTTTGCTGGAAATTGTTAGATAAAGCATCGAGTGAAGAAATTGCCAAATCTATTACTAATGGTGAAATAGTATATCGTGAATTTCTCGACTTTTTGCTCGGTTCTAAGTTTCGTTCTTGGCAACGGGCTTCTCTAAAGAATCTTCTTTCCTCTCTTATACAGCCCCACTCTTTTTGGTCATTAGATTTGAATTTGCAAATAAATCTAATCCATTTTGTGAAAGACAAGGGGGAATATTACGATGAGTTGAAATGTTTGATGAAAGACATTAGCGAAAAAGAGTTATTTGCAGATTTGGATTCTAAGCTCAAAACTGCACTAACCCTTCACTGCCACCATTACATCGAGCTTGATGATCCCCAAAATATATTGTATTTTGAGTTTCTCGAGGAAATTTTGAGTACTTTAACTCAAAACGCATATACGCACGCTGAAATAAAAAACGTATACGGTCTTAGAACCGACACATTAATCTATCACATTTTGGATGTATACAAAGCTCATCCTGAAAAGACTGCTATAATTTGTATAAGTTCCATTTGCAAAATTTACAAACAGTTGCTACGCCTGTCTTTGGAGGATGAATGGAATCCCTTTAAATCCAGATTGTTGACAGATAGAGTGAAGCTCTTTAACACTGTTATTGCTAACCCATACATTAAACATATTGCTAAGCACTACGCTCGAGAGATGTATAAACTCATTAATGGTGCAGAAATGGATAGTATGGATTCGCACTTAAAAACACTCCGAAAGACGTTAGTTAGAATTTGCAAAAATGATCAATGGCCTAATTGGTTTGATATACATCCAATTGACATTAGAGTGCTGAAAGATGATACAATAGAAACTGGAATATGTATTGAGACAAAATCTTTCTTAATTGATGCAAATGCTGACTCCAACTCACCTAATGAAAAGGCACGGGATGATTTGAGTAATTGGCGCAATAATATGGATGATTCACCATTGACCCCTTCCAAAGGAAATGAAGTAGTAGCATTATGCTATAAAAACAGTTATTTGCCCATTTCCGGTTGGGGACTCGTATATGAATGTATCAAATCCGAGGAAGACGAGGACGAGTATAGTCCTTCTGAGATAATTGCCACTATTGTTTCGATAGCCGATATAGAACCCATTCAGTTTAATTTCTTGGCTGAAGAGTGGGATTATGAAAAAATCATTTACCTATACAACAAAATATTCAAAGATATTATGGACCTCGTTCCGTTTAAGTCCAAAAAGAAAAGTTGGATCAAAAAAGGGCAAGAATATCATGAGCGGATTTTTATCAGAGAAAACTATAACGCCATTGATAAAAGCATATATACTAAATTAGTGGCTTTCTTAGATTTCTATTATGAGCACATATATGTAATGCCAAACATAAGACCATATGCACTTGATCCTTATTACGATTACTATAAGAGTGTTGAGAAAGAGATTTTGGACAGATTAATGAATAAACAGAATTAAAAAGGAGGAATTCATTTGATTCAAAACAAAAATAACATCCAATTAACCTCATTAGAGGAAAATGCAGTTAAATCGCTTCATTCAGTTATAGCCACAATCCTTGGAGAAAAAGCATTTACAATCTCAATAGAAATTACAGAAGGAGCTTTTTGTGAAAAATACTTGGAATTGGATTTACCTCTGCGCCCAGAAGACGGAGGGAAAATTTCGCCGATTTATATCATTATGAAAAAAAGTGGCGTATTCTTTCTTGAATATTTTCAAAATGTAGAGTGCGGTTCCTATGAGCGTGGTTGTATTGCGTCTAATACAATTACAGATGGCATTAAAGAATTACCGATAAAGTGCATTTATTACGAGAATCAACAAGGATTCTATCTTTCGTCTGTTTTTCATTTTCCTGATAGTATCATAACCGTTATTAATTCTGTCCTTCTTGCTCTCGAATATATTATTATACTCAAGCCATATTTGGACGGAACTGCAAATGATCAAGAAGCGGAGAAAGCATTTGATGCAATCGCAGCAGGCGGTGGTTATGTCAATCATTCTCGTTTTGAAGATTTTAATATTGTAAAATGAAATTCATGGAAAGACGATAGGAGGAAATATGCTTTACAAAAGTGCCGATGATTTTTATAATCAGATAACTAATCTAACGCGTTTGTCTCGCGAAGATGAAAAAGAATTGGCTCGAAAAATGAAAGTTGGGGATGAAGATGCGTACAAGACTTTGAGAGACAGTTACCTGCCTGTACTGGGATCGTACTTAAAGCGTTACGCGCACACGCCTTCTTTGAGTATGATATATTGCGGGATAGCGGTATTAAATGAATCTATATCGACCTTTGATTTTCAATTTGATAGCCCCAGTCCGAACTGTGCTTTCGTTCATGTTCTATCTGATAGGGTAAGAAAAATGATGGTACAATTTATTACGGATAATCCCACACAATAAAAGGAGAACGCCTTGAAATATCTGCATTTTAAGAAGAAAACCTCTGATATTTTTGATTATTATGCTGAACTTCGTATTAACATAATCAGAGTGCACAACGCCTTTTGCCCAAATAAAATTGAGGAAGATGGTCGATACTGTCTTGATTTATTTGAGATACTTAGTCAATCCACCGTTGACGTCCAATCCATTGCGGATATTGCTCTGCTACTGGAAGGAACATCGGGGGCGTATGAGAATTTTCCTGATGAGGTTCATTTGGAGGCATTAGAAGAGCTATCCAAAAAGTTAGACGTGGAGATGGCCAAATTGCCATAATGAAACGAAGCAAAACCAAATATCAGTCAACAACGAGGCCGCACGATGAGTGCGACCTCGTTTTGCTGTTGTGAAATTTTCGCAAAATCTATTGACAAACTTTCATTCGTGTGCTATAATTACTATACGGTACATTTGTACCTTGTATAGTTTGGAGGCATTTATGAATAAGTGGAGTCCCGAGAGGGCGGAGGCGATCCGCCAATTTATAGACGAATATTTTATGGAGAACCGCACGTCCCCGACGGTGCGCGATATTGCGGCGGGGACGGGCATCTCCAAAACCTCGGTGCAGAGATACCTCACTGATATGAAGGAGCACGGAGAGATCGAGTACAACGGTCGCCGCAGTATCGGCACGAATCTCTCGCGCAATATGTTTGAAACTACTCCCGCGATCCGCTACGATTCCACCGTGTCCTGCGGGTTACCGAGCGAACCGAACGTGGAAGAAGCGGACATTATTCCGCTACCTACCGCACTTGTTGGAGATGGAAAGTTTTTTATTCTTACCGCGAAGGGAGACTCGATGACGGGCATCGGAGTTCACGATGGCGACCTCGTTATCGTGCGAGAGCAAAACACTTGCAGGGACGGAGATTACGCAGTTGTGCTTGTGAATGAAAGCGAAACTTTGCTCAAAACCATCACTTATCTTCCCGACAAGAAAGCATATTTGCTTCACGCAGAAAATCCCGATTACGATGATCGTATAGAACGAAACGTGAAGATTCAAGGAATTGCTACACAGGTTATCAAGAAACTTTGATGATGCTTTGCTTGTCTATCAGTCTTAGCAAGCACTGCTTTTGGGCATCCAAAAGCCATTCTTGCTAAATAATTGTCCGTTGGTCTTAGCAAGCATCGCCGTTGTGTCCCAAATCCCAACGGAAAACAAAAAATATATTCAACGTGTCTGCTTGTCTTAGCAAGCATCGCGGTTGGACGCCCATAAGCCAACCGAAACAAAGTACATCAGTCGCAGCAAGCACTGCCTTTGTGTACCAAAGCTGTCTGTCAGTTTTAGCAAGCACTGGATTTGGATATCCAAATCCGTCTATCTGTCTTAGCAAGCACTGCTTTTGTCATGACAGACAAAACCTCAGGAGGTAAATGCATCTTGATAAATGGAATGATAAATAAAATAATCGATATCCTCAAAAATAAAAACGCCACGCGGTTTTATGTAGAACTTCCCACAATAGACAAAGAGGCGTTGCGTAAAAAAATCATAGCTATCTTAAAGGATAAGCAAGGCGGCATCGGAAAGGAATTGGATATCCCCGATGATGAGATTGAAGCGCTTGCCGATGTGCTCCTGCCCGGTGTTATAAAATTCTTCTCCTCGGACGAATGGCGTGCCGAGCTTGAAGCGTGGAATACGGAACAAGAAAAAACAAAGAAGGAAATATTAAAGAAGGAAGCACAATAATATGGAGATTATAGTTGCAGAAAATTGTAAGAATAAACACTGGTTTGATGCACAAATTGATTTTATTAAAGCAATCATTTGTCATCTACTATTTGAAAATCATATTGAGAGTCTTCGTTATTTTGTAATTGCCGATTCTGAAACAGAGACGTTTATAGAAACTGTAAATGAATATGGAACATTGTTACATCGCAATATTGTTACCGAAAATACCGATCAATATCAGGTTACAGCGCAGTCTATCGAGGGTACAGATAATGAAGGTAATTATTGTCAAGCGATTATTATTAAATCTGCTCTATTAATAGCTATTATGTCTTTATTTGACAAAAGTAAACCTTCGGATGAAGAATCAATTCAGATGCAAGCTTTTGGAATCACCATAGTTATGCATGAAATAGGACATGCTATTGACAACCAAAACATCTATAATTCCCTTGGTAGGGTAAACACACAAGTTGCCTTTAACTTATCAAATCCTATCGAGCGAGAATCCTTTTTTATACAGTCAAGCATAAGCTTATGGGGAGAATTTTTTGCTGAGCGATTTCCTTATAAACATTTTCCGATTTTCAAAGAAGTGCTTGATTCTAAAGAAGAGACTTTAATTGAATGTATTGATAATTATTATGGAGAAAATATTTCTATAACAGATCGAATATATAGAATTTTGTATTTTTTTGTCCATATTATTGCCAGAAACAATGAAATCGGATTTGACTTCGAGCAATATAAATTAACCGAATTAAATCAATATGCTTCGTTTTTGAAAGAATTTGAAGTAGAAATGTTTAACTTTTATTCTAAATATCCAAACTGCAATTTTTATGAAGATATCTCAGGCTTGAAGGATGTTTATATGAAAATGTATTTGTTCGAAATAGAAAAACGAAAGGAGATACAATGACAGGAGTAATATACGCTCGCTATTCCTCGGACAATCAGCGCGAGGAATCAATAGAAGGTCAGCTTCGTGAGTGTCAAGCCTTTGCAAAGAAGAATGACATCACCTTGCTTGAGCCGTATATAGACCGCGCATTATCGGCAAAGACAGACCACCGTCCGAACTTTCTGAAAATGATAAAGGATAGTGCGGCTAAAAAGTTTGATGTTGTTATCGTATGGAAGCTCGACAGATTTTCGCGTAATCGTGTCGACTCGGCACACTACAAGTATGTTCTTCGTAAGAATGGCGTGAAGGTCATATCGGCAACCGAATCCATATCGGAAGGTTCCGAGGGAATTCTGCTTGAGTCCGTGCTTGAAGGCATAGCAGAATATTATTCTGCCGAGCTCCCCGAGAAGGTCGTGCGAGGTCTGACCGAAAACGCGCACAAATGCAAATACAATGGCGGAACACTTCCCATCGGATACACCATTGACGAGAACCAATTCTTCCAAGTAGATCCCGTCACCGCTCCTGCCGTGCTTGAAGCATTCAAGAAATATGCCAAGGGGGCAACGATGCAGGAGATTACCGACGAGTTAAACATCAAAGGCATCCGTACCGTTAGAGGAACAAAGATCAGCCTCAATACAGTAACGCGAATGCTACATAATCGCCGCTACATTGGAGAGTATCAGTATAGGGACGTGGTCGTTCCCAACGGAATACCCGCTATTGTTCCTGCCAAGTTGTTTGAACAAGTGCAAGAGCGAGCCGCCGCGAACAAGAAAGCGCCCGCCAAGCACAAAGCCGAGGACGAGTACCTGTTGACAACAAAGTTGTTCTGCGGTTACTGTCAATGTCTAATCACGGGTGAGAGTGGAACGAGTCATACGATGGAAGTCCACCGCTATTACAAGTGCCGAGGTACACGCAAGGGAGGAACGTGCAAGAAGAAAACTATTAAGAAAAAGTGGATTGAGGAAGTCGTCATTCTACTCATTCAAAAGTTTATCTTTGACGACGAGCTTCTCGATAGACTTGCCGATATGTTGATTGCCAAGCTCAATGCCGAGAGCACCACGCTACCGATTCTCCGTCAGCAGCTTGCCGAAATAGAAAAAGGCATCGACAATCTTGTCAATGCTATTCAAGCGGGAATCTTCTCGAACTCTACAAAGCAACGTCTTGACGAGCTTGAAGCCGAAAAGAGTGAGATCTCGGTACAGATCCTCAAAGAAGAAATTACTAAACCCACAGTTACAAAAGACGATATACTCGCATATCTCATCAAGTACCGTAAGCTCAATATGAAACAGCTTGACCATCGCCGCCGTCTGATCGATAGCTTTGTCAATGCAATCTATCTGTTCGATGACTACTTGGTCATAACATTCAACTATAAGGAAGGCACAAAAACTATCACCTTTGCCGAAATCGAAGAGGCATTTGGTTCGGATTTATCATCACTCACTGCACCAAAAAAGCAGGATGCTTTAGCATCCTGCTTTTTTTGATGCGGTTGAGAAGTTCGTGGAAACACCCCACGCCAAGGGCGTGGTGGGAGGCAATTTTTTCGGTTTGCGAAGCAAATGGCGGCAAGTGTGCCGCCAAGAAAAATTTGCAAAGGATGTGAAGCATCCGTGTTCAAGTGTCCTCTTGCCCGCACCAAACAGTAGAAATCCGAACCCAAAGCCGGTAGGCGAAGGGTTCGGATTTCTTTTTGTGTTCGGTGATATGTGATGCTGACTTGCTGTTGTTGGCATCACACCCGAGCACCGCCTAAGTAAATATCCTTGATAGTTGATGCCAAACGAAAACATTTTTAAGAAAGGATATTTACAATGAAAAATCAAATTACTTATACCGAACATAACGGGCTTTACTACCCCAATCTTGCGCTCCCCGAACAGACAAATTACCCCATCGGCAAGTATGGCAATCTGCGCCTTGATTTTATGAAGAAGCACCGTCGCGGAACGTACACCACCCTACTCACCGAAGGACGATTAAACGAATACCTACACGCCATTGATATTCAAGCTCAAGAATTGCTTGATGACATAATTCCTCGCCTCGCCCAAGAACGTGGCATAGACGAAGCTCTGAAGGCTCACAACCCACTCCAATGGACTGCCGAGATGAACAACATCAAAGCAAGTGCAGAAGAGTTCGTCTTGCAGGAGGTGATCTATCAATGAGGTCGATCATCAACGAACTTTGGCACGGAAACATCATACCGCAAGAGGATAGTAGAAACAATACCAAGGAAATGAAAGAACTCCTCGGCTATATGTCGCGTCACCACGAGGACTTGGAGAAAAGCTTCACGAACGAACAAAAAGAAATCTTCGAAAAGTTCCACGATTGTTGGAGTGAGTATATGAGCTTGGCAGAAGCAGGCATCTTCGAGTATGCTTTCAAATTTGGTATGCAAATTGCTATTGAAACATTAACTGAATAACTCTTGGCGGCGGGGCTTGTCCTCGTCGCCTTTTTACAATTCTGTCGAATTTTATAATAAATTGAGTGTTTTGTGTATTGATAATCCGCTTGAAGTATGATAC